>JBFISV010000306.1:0-3477 GCA_041608415.1 Woeseiaceae bacterium | reverse complement strand
TCGCCGATGTACTGTGCAGCAACGGGCATGCCGTCGAACGGAAACATGAAGCCCGACAGGAGAATGGACGGTAGCAGGATGAACACGGTCAGTTGCATCGCCTGAAACTGGGTATTCACTGCGGTGGAGATAAACAGGCCGAGCGCAAGATTGGCGGCGATGAACAATGCCGCTGCGAGATACAGGTCGACGATGCTGCCGCGGACCGGCACGTCGAACAGCACCCGGCCGACGATCAATATGAGCGCAAGCTGGATCAGGCCGATCACGATGTACGGTACGACTTTGCCGATCATGAGTTCGGCCGAACTGACCGGAGTATTGATCAACAGCTCGAGATTGCCGCGTTCGCGCTCGCGCACGATGGCAACAGCCGTGAACAGCATCATCGTCATGGTCAGTATTACGCCCATGAGGCCGGGCACGATGTTGACGGGCGTGCGTCGCTCCGGGTTGTAAAAAGCCCGGACTTCGAAACTGGCTGCGCGCGCCTTGACGTCCGGCATCGTGTCGAAGCCGAACGGCATCGTCCGCAGCTGGTTGGCGACGGCCAGGATGGTCGGGTCGCTGCCGTCCACGAGCAGGTTGACCGCGGCGCGGCGCGCATCGACGACGCGGCGGTCGAAATCCGGGGGGATGAAGACGCCGATCGATCCGCTGCCGCGCCGCAGCTCTGCTTCGAGGGCATCCGGTGACGCGACGTAACCGACGATGTCGACCACCTGGGTTTGTGCAAGCTCGGCGCGGAACTGCCGCGACAGGTGGGTATTCGATTGGTCGGCGACAAAGGTGCGCAGATTGCGCACATCGGTATTGATCGCGTAGCCGAACATCAGGATCTGGATGATGGGCAGACCCACGATCATGCCGAACGTAAGGCGGTCACGGCCGAGTTGGCGCACCTCCTTCCTGATGATCGCAAACAGGCGTGACAGCGCTTTCATGCCGGCTCTCGCGCATTCGGCAGCGTTACCGCAACGAACACGTCCTCGAGCGATGCGCGGGTAACGGTGCTGGTGGCGGGGAGGCCGTGGCGTTCGAGCGTCGCCGAGACGAGTGCCGCCGGTTCGCGGACGGATTCGGGAATCAGCACCCGCAGCCGGACGCCGAGTTGAGTGACACTCGCGATTTCGTCGACGCCGGCGAGCGCAGCCTGCGCCGCGTACGGGTCGTCCGCGATGACCTCGATGGTGTGCATGCCGGTGCCGGCCTGCAGCTCCTGCGGCGTGCCGTCCGCGACCTTGACGCCGCGGTCGAGGATGGCGAGTCGGTGACAGCGCTCGGCCTCGTCCATGTAGTGCGTGGACACGAGGATCGTTGTGCCGGCCTCGGCAAGCCGAAAAAGATTCGCCCAGAAATCGCGCCGGCTTTGCGGGTCGACGGCGCTCGTCGGCTCATCGAGCAGCAGCAGTTCGGGATGATGCAGCACGGCGCATGCGAGCGCGAGGCGCTGCCGCTGCCCGCCGCTCATGGTGCCGGCGAGCTGCGCACGCTGCTCGACGAGATCGTATTTTTCGAGTAGCTCGTCGATCCGTCGCGCGCGTTCGGCCGCCGGGTAGGAATAGATCTCCGCGATGAACTGCAGGTTTTCGTGCACGGTCATGTCGCCGTAAAGCGAAAAGCGCTGCGTCATGTAGCCGATTTTCGGCTTCAGCGCCTTGCTGTTGCCGGGAACGACGATGTCGAGCACTTTTGCCGTGCCCGCGGTCGGTGTCAGCAGGCCGCAGAGCATCCGGATCGTCGTGGACTTTCCCGATCCGTTGGGCCCCAGGAAGCCGTAGATCTGACCGCGCGGCACGTCGAGATCCAGCGAGCTGACGGCACGCAACTCGCCGAACTGCTTGCTGAGGCCGCGCGCCTCTATGGCGACGGCGGCGCTCATCGCCCGGTGTTGCCGAGCGCGAATTCGACTTCGACCGGAACGCCGTCGGGCAGTCGCTCGCGCGGCTCGTCGATATCGATCTTTGCGAGATACGTCAGCCGGCCGCGGTCGCGCTCCGTGAGGGCGTAATACGGCGTGAACGCGGGTTCTCTCGCAACCCAGCGCACGTGCCCGTCGAGCGGCCGCTCCAGGCCGTCGACGTGGACTCGCGCGCGCGTGCCCGGCGTCACGTGGACCCGCAGATTCTCAGGCACGTACACGCGCGCATGGGGCTGGGCGCCACCGAGCAGTACAGCAACGACCCGGCCCGGCGCCGGGCGTTCGCCGAGTTCGAACACGCGGCTGTCGAGGACGCCGTCAGTCGGCGCTCGCAGCGTGTGCCGTTCGAGGTCGATCGCTCTGCCGGCACGCGTTGCTTCGGCCTGTTCGAGCGCCGATTGCGCCTGCTCGAGTTCTTCCACCGTCGTGCCGGCGAGCAGGTCCGCGAGTTCCGCGCGGCGAAATTCGAGGTTGGCGCGCGCGGCGTCGAATGCGGCCCTGGCGCTGTCCAGCGCCTCGGCCGACGCGAGGCCCTTGTCCGCCAACGTCCGGATTCGCTGCAGTTCCGCCGCGCGAAATCCGAGTTCTTTTTCGGCGCCGTCGACATTCGCCCGCGCAGCGCTTATGCGCGCGCTGCGGGGTCCGCGGACGAGTTCGGCGAGCCGCGCCCTGGCCTGTGCCACCTGCGCGTCCGCGGCTGCCAGCGACGTTTCGGCCCGCGACGGGTCCTGCCGCACGACGGCCTGGCCGGCCGTGACGCGAGCGCCTTCCGCAACGAGAATCTCTACGATCGGTTCCGCCGTTTCGGCCGTGAGTTCGATGCGCTCCGACGCGAGTTCGCCGACCACCCGATTCTGATCCGCACCGCGCTCGCACGCACAGAGCGCCAGCAGGACGAGCGCGGCGCCGAGCGTAATGCGGGCGTTCATGCGCGGCGCTCCGCGGCGCCGCCGATGTAGGCCAGCAACATGTCGAAATGCGTGTCGATGAGCCTGTCCGTGTCGAGAGACCGGTTCTCGAACAGCAGGCGCCAGATCGTCGCGACCATCATCGGTGCGAGTACGAGCTGCGGCAACTCGCCGATCGCCGATCGCCGTAGCTCGCCGCGCTCGACGCCGCGCTCGATGAAAGTGCTGATGGCATGCAGGCCTTTCGACACGACGTTCTGCCAATAGTAATCGACGAGATCGGGATGGCGTGGCCCCTCGGACAACAACAGGCGAATGATGACGGCGACGGGCGAACCCGGGATTTTTTTCATGAAGTCGGCCAGCGGGCCGCGCAGAAACTCGTCCGCCGGCTGGTCCGTCGACTCGACGGTCTCTATGAGGGCATCGACACGGCGGCCGACGACGCTTTTGATCACGGCCTTGAACAGCTCTTCCTTGGTTTCGAAGTAACGATACGTCAGGCCCTTGCTGACGCCCGCGCGCAGCGCCACGTCCTCGACGCGCGCCGCCGCGTAGCCCTTCTCGGCGAACACGTCGAACGCCGCGGCAGTGATTTCGCGCGGCCGCTCCCGCTTGCGGCGCCGGTAACGCGGTTCGGTCATGTCG
>JBFISV010000305.1:0-3484 GCA_041608415.1 Woeseiaceae bacterium | reverse complement strand
GCGCCGGCTTTGCGGGTTTTTTCACGACTCGCAATTTGAGGAGCCCGGGAATTGAAAACATGCCCGGAGCGCCACGACCGCCAAGGTTCTTCTTGATCTGTTTGTTGAGCGAATCGAACACGGCGGCGACGTCCTTGCGCGTCAATCCCGTGTCGTCGACGATCTTTGCATAAATTTCCGATTTGGTCGGTGGCTTCTTGGTATCTGCTGCCATGAAAAACTGACTCCTGGTTAGAAACGAAAAAACGGGCTTCAGCCCGCGTCAAAAGCAGCGCGACGATAGCACATGTCTCGCCAGGGAAAAACCAAAAAACCCCCTGAATACAGGGTTTTTTTGCAGAAAAATGCGTCAGTCCGTAAAAAATTCGCGTTTGAACCGAACCTCGGCGGGTTCTGCGACGCCTTCGGGAGCGACCGAAATGTCGAAAACGAGCGTTTCGCGGTTTGCGACGGACGTGACGCCGATGTAGTAGATCGCCGGCGGATCGCCGGGTTCGTCGATGCGCCGCATCGTGACGTTTTTGAGTTGCCCCGTGAGGTTGACGGTTCTGACGCCCACGTCGCCCGGGACCGGTACTCCGTCGGCTTCGCGGATGATGGAGACGTTGAGCATGGCGCGGTTCTTGCTCCGGACGATGTTGTACGCACTCGCGATTTCCGGCGGCAGCTGGTCGGTGGCCTGGGCG
Organism: Woeseiaceae bacterium; assembly: GCA_041608415.1. Taxonomy (GTDB): domain Bacteria; phylum Pseudomonadota; class Gammaproteobacteria; order Steroidobacterales; family Woeseiaceae; genus UBA1847. Next base: position 2,798 of record JBFISV010000305.1, on the reverse strand, counting down.
CTGAAGTGTACGACGTGCTCGCCGATGTCGGCCGACGTCGCGCCGGCTGGCTCTGCCTTCGGTACTGTTGCGTTTTCGCCAGGGCCGCCGCAGGCGGCCAGCAACCCGAGCAACGAGAGTGCGATCGCTGGTTTCTTATTCGTCATGATTCCTGTCTCTCCGGTTTGCGCGCTATCCCCTAACGCCCCATTGGCACGAACCTTGCTGTCATGACAGCCCTATCGGAACTATAGCACTCAAACCGGCAGCTGTTTGAGGCCGCTGATGAGAATTGCCGCGGCCGACAACAGGATGATCGCGAACACCGGTGAAATATCGAGACCACCGATGGGCGGTATCAGCCGCCTGAACGGCCGCAGCACCGGCTCGGTGATGGCATCGATGATCGCGATCGCGGGGTTATAACCGCCGGCGCCGCCGAGCCAGCTCAGAATGATTCGAATGACGATCGCAAATACGAACAGGCGCAGCATGAGGATGACGAGATTGACGGCCGCCGTAATCGCGACCGGCAGGATAGACGGCGGCACGCGCAGGAACATCAGTATAACGAGTATGGCCAGGTACTGAATGCCGTAGGCGACGACGACGGTGGCGGTGTCGATCTTGCCGATCGGCGGCAGAATCCGGCGTACCGGGATCACGAGCGGCGAGGTGAGCCGGAGTATCGCCTGCGAGATCGGGTTGTTGAAATTGATGCCCATCCAGGGCAGCAACAGGCGCAGCAATAGCACCAGCAGATACAGCTGCGCGAGCGTGTTGACGACAAAAACGATCGCGGTTGTGGCGCTGTTCCCCATCGGCATTCCCGTTGTCAGTCAGAGCTTTGGCTGGTGTGCGCGGCATCGGCCAGCACGATGGCCCGGTCGCGGGCCGCCGTGACGGCCTCGGCAAAGATAGCACGAAGGTTTGCCGCGTCGAGGTGGTCGAGGGCCGCGGCCGTGGTTCCGCCGGGCGAGCGCACGCGCGCGATGAGGTCGGCCATGTCCGTGTCCTCGTGCGCGGCCAACTCGGCGGCGCCGCGCGCCGTTTCGACGGCGAGTTCGCGCGCCGCTTCCGCGTCGAGGCCGAGTTCCACGGCGGTCTTCGTGAGCATGTCGATCAACAGGAAGAAGTAGGCCGGGCCGCTGCCGGAAACGGCGGTTACCGTGTCGAGGTCGGCCTCGCTCGCAACCGGCACGACGGCGCCGACTGCACTCATGATGTCGATCGCCCGCTCACGCTCGGCGCGGCTGGCGCGCGCATTCGCAAACAGCCCGGAAACTCCGCGGCCGATGAGCGCAGGTTGATTCGGCATGATGCGAACGATGGAAAAGCCGCCGCCGAGCCAGGCATCGATGTCGGCGCACCTGATGCCCGCCGCGATCGAGATGACGAGCGGCCTGTGCGCGACCAGGCTCGGCGCCAATTCGCGGCCGACCTGCGCCAGCACCTGCGGTTTGACGGCCAGGACGACGCAAGCGGCCGCGGTCGCGACCTCGCCGTTGTATTCGGAGACGCGCACGCCGGGCAGCGTCTCGCCGAGGATCCTGCGTGCGTCGGCGCTCGGCTCGGAGATCAGGATGTCGCCCGAATCGAAGCCGCCTGCGATCAGTCCGCCGGCGATTGCCCGGGTCATGTTGCCGCCGCCGATGAAGGCAATTCCAGAGTCGTTCATGGCGAGTCGTTCATGGTGAATCGTTCATTGTGAGTTGCTCATGGTGAGTTGCTCATGGTGAGTCGTTCATGGTGAGTCGCTTATTGGGCATCGCCTACGGTGCGTGGCTCAGGGCCGGGGTCCGAACACGGCCGTGCCGATGCGGACGATCGTTGCTCCCTCGAAGATCGCGGCGCGGTAGTCGTCGCTCATGCCCATCGACAGCGTGTCGAGCTCGATGCCGCCGTCCGCGAGCGACTCGGCCAGTTCGCGCAGCCGCCTGAAGGGCCGGCGTTGCGCCTCGAAGCCCTTGCGCACGGCCGGCAGGCACATGAGTCCGCGCAGCTTCAGGCGCGGCAAACGGCCGACGGCCGCGGCCAGCTCGGCAACGTCGGCGGGGCTCGCTCCGGACTTCGAGGCCTCGCCGTCGATATTGACCTGCAGGCAGATATTGAGTGGCGCGAGCGTTGCCGGCCGCTGCCGGCTCAGGCGCGTCGCGATCTTCAGCTTGTCGATACTGTGAACCCAGTCGAAGTGCTCGGCGACGGCACGTGTTTTATTGCTCTGCAGATGGCCGATGAAGTGCCAGACGAGGCCCGGAGCCGTCGTTTTTTCGATTTTCGCGACGCCTTCGGCAACCAGATTTTCGCCAAACTCGCGTTGCCCCGCCGCGCAGGCTTCGAGGACTTTCTCGAGCGGCTGTTTCTTGGAGACCGCGAGCAAGCGAACGGACGCCGGGTCACGTTCAGCCTGATTCGCTGAATCGGCCAGCAAATCGCGGATTTTTCGCAAGTTTTCCGTGACTCCAGTCACGTTTTACTCCGATTGCTTCGCTATACTAGGCTCAAGTTGGCTCCGGGTTATGGTAAGTCGGAGACCGCTCTTCGAGCACACATGAGGAAGAATTATGGCCGTTGACGTTGCGCAGTTACTGTCGTTTTCGGTGAAGAATAACGCGTCCGACCTGCACCTGTCCGGTGGTGTGCCGCCGATGATACGCGTCGATGGCGACATCAAGCGCGTCAATATGCCGGCCCTGACCCACAAGGACGTCAACAGCATGGTGTACGACATCATGAACGACAAGCAGCGCAAGGATTACGAGGAGTTCCTGGAGACCGACTTCTCCTTCGAGGTGCCCGGCCTGGCGCGCTTCCGCGTC
>JBFISV010000304.1:0-3487 GCA_041608415.1 Woeseiaceae bacterium | reverse complement strand
CTGAGCGTCAATCTCGCGCGCGAGCATGACATCGGCCACATCGTCACCGGCCTGTCCCGCGGCCAGATATTCGAGACGCGCCTGCACGACCTTTTTCGTTTCCGCATTTTCGACAGCGCGACGATCGAGCAACGCATCATCGACGCCAGGAAGATCTATCACCGCATGGAGGACACGGTGGCGAAGGTTCTCGACGTGTCGATATTTGCGAACGACGCCGTGTATTCGGACATCGGGTTCGTGGATTTTTATCGCTATTGGGACGTACCGCTGGACGACGTCTACGCGTTCCTCCGTGACCGTGCACCGTGGGTTCGTCCGGCCGACACCGGCCGATCGACCAATTGCCTCATCAACGACGCCGGTATTTACGTACACAAGGCCGAGCGCGGCTTTCATAACTACGCCCTGCCATACAGCTGGGACGTCCGGCTGGGCCACAAGACCCGTGACGAGGCGCTCGACGAATTGCAGGACGACATCGACGTGGAACGAGTCAGGCGGATTCTGCGCGAGGTCGGCTACTCCGAGCGGCGCGGTGGCAACGCGGGTGATGAGCATGAACTGCTCGCGTATTACGTCGGCGACGAGGTTCCGGACGCGCAAATGAGGGACTTTCTCGGCGCCAGGTTGCCGACCGAGATGATCCCGACGCGCTTTATCCGCATAGACGCAGTACCGCTCGCACACAACGGCAAGGTCGACCGCCGCAAATTACCGCTGCCGGAGCCCGAGGCGGCACGAGCGAGTTACGCGGCTCCGCGCACTGACCTCGAGCGGCAGCTCGCCGATATCTGGAGGCAGATCCTGGGTAAGGATCGCGTCGGCGTATTCGACAATTTTTTCGAGATCGGTGGCCACTCTCTGCCGGCCATCCAGGTGATTTCGCGCGTGTCGGAGGCGTACGGTATCGACCTGCCGATTCGTGCGTTCTTCAACGCACCGACGATTGCCGACGTCGGCGATTTCGTCGAGAAACTGCTCATCGAGCAGATCGAGCAACTCAGCGATGCCGAGGTCGAACGGCAGCTCACCGGGACGCATCATGAGTGACACACTCGGCAGCAGTCGCGATCGGTTGAGCGCCACCCGGCGCGCGCTGCTCGAACAGCGCCTGCGCGGTGCCGACGCTCAGCCCGACGTCGCAGGGTTTACAAGAGATCCGTCCGCGCCCGTCCCGCTGACCCCGCTGCAGGCGCAAATCTGGGCGCTCGCCCAAAGTCATCCCGATTCACCGGCCTACCACATGTACCGGGCGCTGCGCTTTCGCGGGCGTCTCGACGTGCCGGCTCTGAAACAAGCGACCGCAACCGTCGTCGCGCGGCACGAGGCGTTGCGCATGCGCTTCGGATTGCGTAACGGCAAAATCGTGCAGACGGCGCACGCGGTGCCCGTGGTCGAATGGCGAGTCGAAAAATCGGACAACGGCACGGGGGATGCCGAGGCCGAACTCAAAAAGCCGTTCGATCTTGCGAGCGGGCCGCCGATTCGCTTCCTGCTCGTCGAAGAAGCGCCGGAGATTCACCTGTTCCTGATCGTGGTGCATCACATCGTTGCGGACGAGTGGTCTCTCGACCTTTGCCTAAACGAGATCAACCTCGCCTACAAGGACGCGGAACTGCAAACCGAGCGTCCATTGCAATACGGCGACTACGTGCTGCGTCGCGCGGCCGACATCAATGGCAAATCGCAGGCTGCCACCGAATTCTGGCGACGGGCGCTCGCGGGTGTCGATCACGCCATCCGCCTGCCGCGTGATTACCCGCGCCCGCGCAGGCAGTCGTTTCGCGGCGATTTTATCCGCAAACCGCTCGATCGCGAGCTGGCGGTGCGCCTTGCCGGGATTGCGGCAAAACACGAGGTTACGCCGTTCGTACTTTTCTGGACCGCGTTCCAGGTCCTGCTCGCGCGCCTGAGCGGTCAGCGCCGCTTCGTCACGGGCGTGCCGTCGGCGAACCGCGCGGCCGGACGGGCCGAGACCGCGATAGGCCTCTTCGTTGCCAGCCTGCCGCTGCCATGCCGCATCGACTGGGATGCGTCTTTCGCCGATTGCCTGCGCGCTTCCCGCAAGACCTGTCTCGACGCGATGATGAACCAGGAGTATTGCTTCGACGACCTGTTGTCCGCGATCGGCTGCGACCGTCAGCCGGGTCTGAATCCCGTGTTTCAAACCATGTTCGTCCTCGAAACGGATTCGCTTGCGGCGCTCGATTGGCCAGGCCTGCGCGCAGAGGCGGTCGAACTCAACGGCGGCTGCTCGAAATTCGACCTGACGATGTTCGTCGATGCGAGCCGGGACACGCCGAGTGTTGCAATCGAGTTCGACACGATGCTGTTCACGAAAGCGACGGCCGAGCAGGTGCTAGACGCTTACGGACGCGTGCTCGAGGAGATCGATTCGAATCCCGAGCTGCGCATTCGCGCAATCGATATCGTGCCCGCGAAACTGCGGCGAAAACTGCTCGACGAGTTCGGAACCGCAGCGCGGACCCGAATGCCGCACGATTCGCAAGCCTCGAGCTTGCCCGAGCAGATTGCGAAGGTCGCCGCCGCATCGCCCGACGCTGTCGCGGTCATGCAGGGCGAACAAAGACTGTCCTATCGCGAATTGCTTGGCGCGGCCCGGGAGCTGGCGCACAGGCTGCGCGAGGCCGGGGTCCGTCCTGCCGATCACGTCGGTGTCTTCATCGAACGCTCGGCCGATCAGATCATCGCGATTCTCGGCGTACAATTTGCGGGCGCTGCGTATGTGCCGCTGGATCCTGCGTACGGCTTCGAGCGGCTGAACATCGTTTGCGACGACCTTGCGCGATCCAGTGTCGGCGGTCAGCCGGCGGTAGTCACGAGTGCGGCGCTGGCGGACAGCCTGCCCGACGGTGTCGCCGCGATCGGGATCCGCGACGGCGCGCCCACCCGGGAACGGCAGGGCGCAGTCCCGGCGATCGCTCCCGCGTCGCCCGCCTACGTCATCTATACCTCCGGTTCGACGGGTCGGCCCAAGGGCGTGATCGTCTCGCACGCGAATCTCGCTGCCTCGACGGCGGCCCGAAACGAGTATTACGGTGACTACGGCCGTCCGCAACGATTCCTCCTGGTCCCGTCGATCGCGTTCGACAGCTCGGTTGCGGGGATATTCTGGACGCTCTGCCGCGGCGGCACGCTCGTCGTGCCGTCCCAATCCGACAGTCGCGATCCCGTTGCGCTGGGCGACATCATCGCAGCAAGCGGCGTGACGCATACGCTGCTGCTGCCGTCGCTGTGGCAGTGGGTGTTGCGGCATCATTCGGCCGACAAGTTACGAACGCTCGAGGCCGTCATCGTCGCGGGCGAGGCGTGCAGCCGTACCCTGGTCGACCTGCATGACGCGGTGCTTCCGGACACGCAGCTGTTCAACGAATACGGGCCGACAGAGGCCACGGTCTGGGCCTCCGTGCACCGTGCCCGCGGCGATGCGGCAAACTCGGCGCCGGTTCCGATCGGCCGGCCG
>JBFISV010000303.1:0-3527 GCA_041608415.1 Woeseiaceae bacterium | reverse complement strand
TAGAGCTGCTTGTCGAGGCCCGCCGCCGCCACCCACGCCCAGAGCGTGGCGCCGACGGCGGCCCAGGCGATGCCGCCGGCGCGGTATTTCGCGACCGGCCGCAGGCTCGATTCCTGGGCGACGTGTTCGGGCGGGCGTGCCGCATCGAACTCGGCCAGCTGCTCGGGCGAATACTCGCGGGTGCGGATCACGGTCCAGGAAACCGCGAGGAAGAACGCGGCGCCGCCGATGTAGAACGACAGCTTTACCGACTCGGGAATCTGCCCGGGCGGCGCCGTGTTCGCAATGTCGAACCAGTTGGTCATCATCCAGGGCAATGCCGAGGCGACGACCGCACCGATACCGATGAAAAACGTCTGCATCGCGAAGCCCGCCGTGCGTTGCTTTTCGGGGAGCATGTCGCCGACGAATGCGCGGAACGGTTCCATCGAGATGTTGATGCTCGCGTCCATGATCCAGAGCATGCCTGCAGCGACCCAGAGCACGGGCGAATTCGGCATGACGAACAGCGCGAGCGACGCGAGTATCGCGCCAACGAGGAAATACGGCCGGCGACGGCCCAGCCGGTTCCAGGTACGGTCGCTCATGTAGCCGATGATGGGCTGCACGACGAGGCCCGTGAGCGGCGCCGCGACCCAGAGAATCGGGATGGCGTCGATTTCCGCGCCCAGCGTCTGGAAGATCCGGCTGACGTTCGCATTCTGCAGCGCAAATCCCATCTGTATGCCCAAAAAGCCGAAACACATGTTCCAGATCTGCCAGAAACCGAGTGCGGGTTTTTCTCTCATTTCGTTCTCGCTTGTTGTTTACCGGGCAACGGTGCAAGTCGTATCGCGACGCCGCCGCCCGCCGCCAGCCTGAGCTCGAGCACCTCGTTGCGCGTGACCTCGATCTCCTCGATTTCGTAGTCGTAGGGGGCGTGCTCCCAGTGAGCGTCGTCACCGTCCCTGTAGATGCGCGCCTCGTACGTCCGATCGGGCGAGAGGAAGGCGAGCGGCAGCGAGATCGTTCGTGCATCCTCGTCGCCGACCGCGCCGACGTACCAGTCGTCACCGCCGCGTTCCCGACGCGCAAACACCACGTAACGGCCGACCTCGCCGGCCAGCGCAATGCTCTGCTCCCAGTCGGTCGGCACGTCGACGATGAACCGAAACGCATCGGCGTGCGCCGCATAATTCTCCGGCAGGTCGGCCACCATCTGGATCGGGCTGTACAGCACCACGTAGAGCGCGAGCTGCTTCACGAGCGTCGTCTGCACGCGTTGCGCGGTATCCGGCCCAGCGAACGTCAGGTCGAATATGCCGGGCGTGAAATCCATCGGGCCGGCGAGCATACGCGTGAACGGCAGCGTCGCCGTGTGTGACGGCGGATTCGGCGGCTGCCACCACGCGTTGAATTCCTGGCCGCGCGCGCCTTCGCGGCTGACCCAGTTCGGATACGTGCGCCTGAGCCCGGTCGCCTTTACCGGTTCGTGCGTGTTGATGCTGATGCGGCGCTTCGCGGCTTCTTCGACGACGCGCAGGTAATGATTGACCCCGAACTGGCCGTCGTGCCACTCGTAGTGCGTGATGCCGTCGCCGTCGACGCGTTCGAGCTGACCGCCGTCCGCGACGTAACCGGTCTTGACCGCGCGCACGCCGAGAGACTCGTACAGGCCGAGCGCGTCCGCGAGCTGCCGTTCGTAGTTCGTGACGTGTCCCGATGTCTCGTGGTGACCGATCAGGCGCACGCCTTTGCCGAGCGCGTAGGCCGCCACGGCTTCGATGTCGAAGTCGGGGTACGCCTCGGTGAAGCTGAAGCCGCTGCCGTCGGCGAACCAGTCGCCGTCCCAGCCCCGGTTCCAGCCTTCGACGAGTACGCCTGCAAAGCCGTTATCCGCCGCAAAGTCGACGTAGCGGCGGGCTTCGTTGGTCGTCGCTCCGTGTTCGGGGCCGCTGCCCCAGGTCCGCCGCCCGAGATGCATCGCCCACCAGATGCCGACGTACTTTCCCGGCTCGACCCACGACACGTCGCCGAGCCTGTTGGCCTCATTGAGGTTGAGAATGAGATCCGAATTCAGCAGGCCGACGGCATCCGCCGCAAACTGGATCGTGCGCCAGGGCGTTTCGAACGGCGTCGTCTTCTTCGCCCTGGTGCCGTCGGACCACGGCGTGAGGTTGGCCTGGAATACCCCGGGGCGGCGCTGATCGAGCACGAAGGCGGGATAGTCGACGAGCGCGGCTTCGTGAATGGAAAGGTGCGTACCGCCCGGCAGCCGGAACGTCGCCGGCGTGTGCGCGAGCGTCATGGCATCGAGCGCCGTCTCCCGGTACAGGTATTCGTAGCGATTCCAGCCGCGGCCCGGGATCCACCAGGCCGTTGCGCCCTCGGGAACCCGGAATTCGGTAAGTTCGTCGACAATATCGACGCGGCGGGTTGCGCCGCCTGCCGGCAGCTCGTAGCGAAATCCCAGTCCGTCGTCGAACAGCCTGGCGCGCAACGTGAAGCGGCGCTTGTCGCCATCCGTCGACTCGAACGTGTACGAGCGCTCGTTGTAGTACTCGCGCACCCGACGGCGCTCGCCCCAGGGCTGCTCCCAGGTTTCGTCGTGCACGCGGTAGTCGCTCGCGACGATGGCGAGCGCCCGGTCGAACGCCTTGACAGCGGCGAATCGCAGGCCGATCCGTGATGGTTCGATGACCTGCTCGTCGTCGTAGCGCAGCGCGTAGCGCGGCACGCCCCTGTCGTCGACGTCGATGGAAAATATCGCGCGCCCGTTCGGCGAGACGAGGTCCGCGGACCCTGCCGGCGACGGCAGCGCAAGCACAGCCAGGCAGGCGGCGGCGAACGTTCCCGCGAGGCGCGCCATTACTTCGACGCCGCTTTGCAATGCCTGTCGATGTAATCCCGGTGCGTCGGCATTGCACGGGCCGCCTCGCGCATGACGCGCCGCAGGCCCTCGAGCATGCTGCGGCCGTCGACGTGGCTGCGCTGCTTCGTCAGCGGATCGTAACGCTCGGGCCAGACGAACTGGCCGATCAGCACGGCCAGCCAGCTCGGGTTCTGGAACAGTTCGATGCCAGTCGAGACGAGCCGGCCGTATGCGCGAAAATGGTCGAGCTTGTACCTGAGCGTGTCGGGCACGCTCATCGCCGCGCACTCCCGCCACAACTCGGCATCGTCGCGCTCGGTCGCGTGGTAGTGCAGGATGAGGAAATCCCGCACCGTTTCGTATTCGAGGCGCGTCAGGCGGTTGTATTCCTCGATGGCGAGCGGGTCCATCGTGCGATCCGGAAACAATGCGAGCAGTCGCGTGATGCCCGTCTGGATCAGGTGGATGCTCGTGGACTCGAGCGGCTCCATGAAGCCGGCCGCGAGGCATATCGCGACACAATTCCTGTTCCAGAATTTCCTGCGCCGGCCCGTCGTGAAGCGCAGCACGCGCGGCTCGGTGATCGGATCGCCGTCGAGATTGTCGAGAAGCGTCGTCGTCGCCTCGTCCTCGCCGATGTGCCGGCTGCAGAAGACGTAGCCGTTGCCGATCCGGT
>JBFISV010000302.1:0-3528 GCA_041608415.1 Woeseiaceae bacterium | reverse complement strand
TACGCCGGCCGGCGTCAGGCCGACGCGAAATTCGAGTGTCTTGATTTCCCTGGGTACCCCGATCTTCATCTTGTTCTCCGCGGCAGTTAGTGGTTGCACTATTCCTACACGATAACCCGGAAAATGAGCCATTTGATTGCAAAAGCACTGAAAAATCGCCGGATTTGTGGCATTTTCTTTCGCATGAATAACTTTTTGCGCAAGTTTCGGTCGTGATCGATCCCGTACGAATTGACCGCTACGACCGCGCCATCCTGCGCGCGCTGCAGAAGGACGGCCGCATCAGCAACGTTCAGCTCGCGGCCGCTATCAATCTTTCGGAATCGGCGTGTCTCCGGCGCGTGCGCGCGCTCGAGGAGTCGGGCCTCATCGACCGCTACGTCGCGCTCATCAACCAGTCCGCCGCCGGGCTCTCGGGCAACGTCTTCGTGCACATCGGCCTGCACCGCGAGGAAGACAGCGAACTCGCCGCATTCGAGGAGGCCGTGCAGAACATCCCCGAGGTCATGGAGTGCTTCCTGATGACCGGCGAATTCGACTACCTCCTGCGCGTCGTCGTCTCGGATATGGCCGACTTCGAGCGGCTGCACAAGGAATCGCTGACGCGCCTGCCGGGCGTCGCGCGGGTCAACTCGAGCGTCGCGATCCGGACCGTGCAAAAGAAGACCGAGCTGCCGTTGCGTTGAGGCGGGTCATGCGACTCGCGCACGATTGATTCTCGTGCGCGGTGTGATGCCGCCCGCAATCGGAAATCGCCGAGACTCGCGCAAACGGCCGGTACAGGCGAACCGGTACGCGGCGGACGATTTAACCATTGCATTATCTGCACGGCCGCGGGGCGGCATCACTTACCATAACTTCGACAGCGTGCGATTCGGAAAACCGTTTATCGGCGCGCGTTGACCTTTCGTCCGGAATTCGGCCGCTCGTCGAGGCAAATGTGCGCGCAATCACCGACGGCGCGCGACCTTTTTGGGACGATGCGCGCCATGATGAAAATCGAACTCAAGCAAATCTCTCGCATGTCGGGCTTCACGCTGCTCGAGGTGCTCATCGTGCTTTCCCTGATCGTAGTGTTGAGCACCGTGGCGGTGCCCAACATGGGCCGCCTCATCGCCGACAGCCGGCAGGCCTCGGCCGCGAACGAACTCCTGATCGCGATGAACATCGCGCGCAGCGAGGCCCTCAAGCGCCATCGCCACGTGACCGTCTGCAAGAGCGCCGACGGCGAATCCTGCGGCTCTGCGGGCGTGGGCTGGCGCGACGGCTGGATCGTCTTCGCCAATTCGAACTCGGCGAACGTCAGTCAGCGCGATGCCGGCGAGGAGCTGCTGCACGTCGCCCCCGCGATCGGCGGCAAGGCCGTCATCGAGCCCGCGGCGGCCGTACAGAATTTCATCTCGATCCGGCCAACGGGCCGGAGTTCGAGCGCCGCGCTATTCACGGTTTGCGACGATCACAGCACGCGCGAGGCGCGTGGCGTGATCATCCTGCCGTCGGGCCACGCCCGCGTATCGGACAAGGCCCCGGGCGGCGAAGACCTGACTTGCAGTACAGGAGGCTGAAGTATGACCAGGGATGGACAGAAAGGTTTTTCGCTCGTCGAGAATCTCGTTGCGCTGCTCGTCATGTCGATCGGCCTCCTGGGCATCGCATCGCTGCAGCTCACGGGCGTGAGCAAGAGCCGCTCGAGCTTCGAGCGCAGCCAGGCGACGATGCTGGCGAGCGAGATCGTGGAGCGCATGCGCGCGAACCTGCCCGCCGCGGAAAACGGCGATTACAATGTCGCGAAGGGCGCCGGCGTGCCGACCGCGAACTCGGCGTGCATCGGAATTTCGGCGGACTGCAGTCCGTCCGATCTCGCGGCCGCCGACCTCTTTTACTGGCAGCGTCGTGTCAGCGAGACGATGAAAAACACCGAGTCCCAGATACAGGTCAACGTGACCCCCAACGGTTCGCTGACCGCCACGTTGACGCTGGACTGGGGTTCCGACCAGCTGCAATTGTTCGCGGAGCTGTCATGATCCGTTCCGCCAGATCCGTCCAGCGCGGTTACACGCTGATCGAGCTCATGGTCGCCATGGCCATCGGCATGACCCTGATCCTCGGGACGCTGACGATCTTCCAGGCGTTCAGTCGCTCCGCACGTTACCAGGCCGCCGTTGCCGCGCAGACCGACTCGGGCCGCTACGCGCTCGAGAGAATGACGCGCGAGATCCTCATGGCCGGCTACCGCGACCAGGCCTGGCAGCGTCCGCCGCTCAGCGCGGCGCTCGTCGTGGAGAACGGCGACCCCGACGCCGTTACGGTGCGCTACCAGGGCGACTTCGACTGCGCCGGCAACCCGACCATCGCACCCGGATTCATCGTGACGAACCGCTTCGACGTCGCCGGCGGCAACCTGCGCTGCAACGGCGAGGTCATCGTGGACGGCGTCGAGGACTTCCAGGTCCTGCTCGGCGAGGACACGGACGCCGATGGCGCGAGCAACCGGATCCTGCCGCCCGGATCTCCGGGGCTCGACCCGACGCGGGTCTCGACGGTCCGCCTGCACCTGCTCATGGCGACCAACGAGACGGACATTCAGCGCGCGGCACAGACTTTTACTTATTTCGCTGCAGCGGACGGCACCGGCGAGGACAGGACCTACAACGACGGCCGGAGACGGCTCGAACTCTCGACGGTGCTTGCGCTGCGCAATCCCGTCGGGCTTTGAGGCAGAAACATGATTAATTTTCCTAACCGCAGGCATCTCACACCCGCGCGCCAGCGAGGCGCGTCGTTACTCGTCGGGCTGATCATGCTGCTCGTGATGACCATGGTCGGCATTACCGCGATGCGGCTTTCGAATTCGCAATTGCTGGTCACCAACAGTTTCCAGAATGAGCAGGAAGCCTTCGTTGCGGCTGAAAATTCGCTGCGTGCCGGCGAGCACGACCTCGCGATCAACTTTGCGGGTGCGCCCGCATTCAACTTTGCGAACGGCGGCGACGGCTATTACCACGCCGACAGCGTTTCATTCTACTCACCCGATTGGAGCGGAATCTCCTACCAATCGGGCGACGATGCGCACGAACAGTACGTGATCGAATACATCGGGCCGGCGCCGGCCGCAGGGGGCTCAATGGCCCTCGGCGCGGGCAGCGCAACCTCGATGCAGTTCGTATACCGCATCACGGGCCGCGGCAGCTCCTCGAAGGGAAGCGTGCGCTTCGCCCAATCCATTTACTCGTCGATCGAATAAGCGTTGCCCAGGTAACAAGGACGTTAGGACATGAACATAAAGACACTCTCTGCCCGGATGCCATTGTGGCTGTTCCTGCTTGCGGTGACGGTGGCGCTGGCCGCCGACACGTTCATCCCGAATGAGCAGCCTTACGGCTACCAGGCGCCGATCGCGCTCTCGAAGAACGATGTCAAGGACGGTAAGGCGGTCGCCTTCGTGCCCTGGTTCGAAAGCAGCGGCTTCAGCGGCGAACTGCTGGCCGCCCCGGTATCGGCTGACGGCGTCGTCGACTACTTCGCACC
>JBFISV010000301.1:0-3529 GCA_041608415.1 Woeseiaceae bacterium | reverse complement strand
TGCACGAGCCGCTCGTGCAGCGGATGATCGGATGCCGCGGCGGCATGGTAGCGTGCCAGCGATTGCTCGCGGTAGTGGCGTCGCAGCGCCTGTCGGTAATCGGAACCGTCCTTGGCGCTGGCCGTTTTCGCTTCGCGCCGTGCGCGCTTGAGATCCTGGATCTCTGCAAGCACCGCGGATGAAGCGGGGAGCCTTCTCAGGATGCCCGCGGGCCGGCTCGGTCCGTCGAGCTGCTGCAGCAACCAGCGCCGCGGATCGCGGTCGATATCGGCCAATTCACCCGGCCTCGCGCCCAGGCCGAAGCGGTTCGCGGCGATAGCCGTCATTGGCTGCACTCGGGGCCTCCTTTTCCACTCTCGACGCGACCGGCGTCCGCCGGTTGAGCGGCTGTCCGCCCGGGCCGGTGCACGGCGCTTTGATGTTGATCTGCTATTATAATACCAGTGAAAACAATAAGATAGTACTCGTGCATCCAAACGGCCGGCCCCAGGCATCTGATGGGTGAGCGCCACTGAATGGCGTAGTCACTGACGGGAGATGACACCGTGACGGAAGAATTGATACCGATTGTAATGTTCACCGGTTTGACCATCGTGCTCGGGCTTTGGTTCTGGTTTCGTTACAAGAATCGCAACGACATGCAGCAGACCATTCGGCTCGCCCTCGACAAGGGACAGGAACTCAGCCCGGAACTCGTGGACCGCCTCGGACATCCGCGGGCCGGCAGGAACCGGGACCTGAGGCTCGCGCTCATCTGGCTGGCGCTCGCGATCGGGCTGGCCCTGTGCGGGCTCGCAGTGCCCGACCCGACGGGTTTTACGCTGCGCGGGTGTCTCGCCGGCGCCGCCTTCCCGCTGGCCCTGGGCGTAGCCTACCTGGTCATGTGGAAATACGCCGAACGCGAGGGAGCGTGACCGATTGCCGCAAGCGAAGAATTGTCGGCTGCCGAGGATCGCCGCCTCGTTGCGCGCATCGTGTCGAACAACGATACGCAGGCGTTCGGCGAACTGATCCGGCGGCACCAGTCGCGCGTGCGAAATTTCCTGCGCAGGCTCACGGGCGAAGTGTCGGCGGCAGATGATCTCGCGCAGGAGACGTTCATGCATGCGTGGGACAAGATGACGACCTACGCGGGCCGAGGATCGTTCATCGGCTGGCTGCTGAAAGTGGCGTACAGCAGGTTCCTGCAGTCGCGGCGAAAATCGAGACGCTATGCCGAGGTCCTCGAACGCGCCGGACAGGTCGCCGACGCGGAATCCAGGACTTACGCCCTGCTGCCCACGGACGTGGCGGATCTCGACCGGCTGCTCGCCGTTTTAACCGACGAGGAACGTGCAATCATGATCATGTCCTACGCTTGCGGGCTGTCGCATCGCGAGATCAGCGCGGCGACGGAGCAGCCCGTCGGCACGGTCAAGTCGATTATTTTCAGAGCCAAGGATAAGATCAGGACCAGGTTTGAAATCGAAGATCATCAACATGGGTGAACGGTTGAAAGACGCGGACGACCGCATGCTCGAGACGCTCTTTCGGGCCGATCCCATTGCGGACGACGGGTTCAGTGAGCGCATTGTTCGCAAGATTCGCCGGCGGCTGTGGGTGCGGCGTCTCGCAGTGCCGTTCGCCGCCGCCATTGGCGCTGCCGTCGCGCTCGAGCCCCTGGTCACGCTGGCAGCGATGCTGATCGACGTCGTCGCCGCGTTGCCGAACGAGGTCGTCCTCGCTTCGACTGGCTGGATTCCGCCGCTGCCGACGATCGCGCTCGGCGGCCTGCTGTTTGCAGCGCTCATGTTCGTGCTGCGGATGTTCGAGGAGTAGGCGAGTCCCTGGCGTGTGTGCTTCCGTTTGGAGTTAGTGTTAAGCGCGTCATTGTCAGCGATCATGTGCTCGGTTACATTTCACGCATGAGCCTGCGCGAAAAGGTCGAAGCCCTGTTGCCGGAATGGGAACGCTGGTATCCCAGCCTGTTCGATGCGGCTAACGATCTCGGCATCATCAAGTCGGAGGTCTGCGATCCCGGTTCGCTGCTGCTGACCCGCCGCCATCAAAAAGTGCGTCAACGTGCAGAAGACGCGCATCGCGAGAAATGGGGCGGCAAGCCGCAGGAATAGACGTTCCCCGATATGCCCTTCGATCCCGAAATTGCTCGAGCAGAATTTCCCGCCCTCGGCATTACCGATGACGGACGGCCGAGAATCTACCTCGACAATCCTGCGGGAACGCAGGTGCCGCAGCGTGTCATCGATCGCATGGCGGACTGCCTGACAAACGCAAACGCCAACCTTGGCGGCTACTTCGAAACCGCGAAGCGCGCCGACGCCGTGGTTGCGGATGCACACGAGGCGATGGCGGACTTCCTCAATGCAGCGTCGCCGGAGGAAATCGTTTTCGGCCAGAACATGACTACGATCACGCTGCACGTCTCGCGCTCGATCGGCAGGCACATGTCGGCGGGCGACGAAATCATCCTGTCGCGGATGGACCACGACGCGAACGTGCAGCCCTGGGTGCTGCTCGCCGAGGACCTGGGATTGACGGTTCGATGGTTGCCGTTCGACAGCGAGTCGTTCGAATTCGATCTTGCCACGCTCGACGCGCTCATGAATGCGCGGACGCGTCTCGTCTGCGTCGGCGGCGCCAGCAACCTTACGGGAACGATCAACGATATCGGCGAAATTTGCCGGCGCGCGCGGCAGGCCGGCGCGTGGACCTACATCGACGCCGTGCAGTCTGCGCCGCATATGGTCACCGACGTCCAGGCAATCGGCTGCGATTTCCTCGTCACGTCCGCCTACAAGTTCTTCGGGCCGCACCAGGGCATTCTCTGGGGTCGCCGCGAAGTTCTGCAATCCCTGACGCCGTACAAAGTCCGGCCCGCGCCCGACGAACTGCCGTGGTGTTTCGAGACGGGCACGCAAAGCCACGAAGGCATGGCGGGCACGGCGGCGGCAATCGATTATTTCGCCTGGATCGGTGCGACGATGGCGGGCGCGGGACATGCCGATCGCGGCGAGCGCGTGGGCCGGCGGCAGGCCGTGCATACAGCGATGAATTGCCTGTTCGACTACGAGCAAGGCCTGTCCGCGGCCCTCGTGGACGGACTGCGGTCTCTGCCGGGGGTCCGTGTCCAGGGGATTACCGACCGCGACAGAATGGCGCGGCGCGTTCCGACCGTGTCGTTCACGCACGCCTCGGCGAAACCGTCCGCCATCGCAGCCGAGCTGGCCGCGCGCGGCATTTTCGTCTGGAGCGGGCACAACTACGCGCTCGAAGCGGCGAGGACGCTCGGCATACTCGAGACGGGCGGCGCTGTGCGCGTCGGGCCCGTGCATTACAACACTCGAGCAGAGATCGATACGTTGCTGAACGCCGTCGAGGACATCGTGGGCTGAGCGCAGACGCGCCGACCGCAACGGCCGCCTTGCGGCGGCGATGGTCTTAATGCAAAGGCCGCCTTGCGGCGGCGATGGTTGTAATGCAAAGGCCGCCTTGCGGCGGCGATGGTTGTAATGCAAAGGCCGCCTTGCGG
>JBFISV010000300.1:0-3535 GCA_041608415.1 Woeseiaceae bacterium | reverse complement strand
GGCTTGCGCGAAAACGTCGGGATGATCTCGGAGACGACGCCGAACGCCGGCAGGATCATGATGTAGACCTCGGGGTGGCCGAAGAACCAGAAAATGTGCTGGAACATGACCGGGTCCCCGCCGCCCGCGGCGAGGAAGAAACTCGTGCCGAAGAACTGGTCGGTCAGGAGCATCGTGACGGCGCCCGCGAGCACGGGCATGACGGCGAGCAGCAGGTACGCCGTGATGAGCCAGGTCCAGACGAACATCGGCATCTTGATCAGCGTCATTTCCCCGGTGCGCATGTTGATGATGGTCACGATGATGTTGATCGCTCCCATGATCGACGAGATACCCATGAGGTGAACCGAGAAAATCAGAAACGGAAACGCGTCGCCCGTCTGCAAAACGAGCGGCGGATACATGGTCCAGCCGCTCGCCGGCGCCCCGCCCGGCATCAAAAGCGTCGATAGCAGGATGCCGAAGGCGACCGGCAGGATCCAGAACGACCAGTTGTTCATGCGGGGCAGGGCCATGTCCGGCGCCCCGATCTGCATCGGGATCATCCAGTTTGCGAGGCCGACGAACGCCGGCATGATGGCGCCGAAAACCATGATCAGCGCGTGCATCGTCGTCATCGAGTTGAAAAACTCGGGATGTACGAACTGCAGTCCCGGCTGCGCGAGTTCGGAACGAATGACCAGCGCCATGGTCCCGCCCACGAAGAACATGACCAGGCTGAAAACCAGGTACAGCGTGCCGATGTCCTTGTGGTTGGTCGTGAACAGCCAGCGGGTCAGGCCCTTCGCGGGGCCGTGGTCGTCATGTGCATCGTGCGCGTCTGCAACTGCAGTGGTCATACGATAAAGCTCCGTTTGCGCGCGCAGCCCTTGCGCGCATTACTTTCGGTTAGTCAGTCGTTGCTCGCCAGTTTCTCGGGCGCATCCGATTTCGCCGCCGCCCAGGCCGTGAACGCATCGGGTTCGACGACTTCGACGACGATGGGCATGTAACCGTGGTCCTTGCCGCACAGTTCGGCGCACTGGCCGCGGAAGGTTCCGGTCTCCGTGGCCATGAACCAGGTCTCGTTGACGATGCCCGGGATGGCGTCCTTCTTGATCGCGAGTTCCGGTACCCACCACGCATGCAGGACATCGTTCGATGTCAGCAACAGCCGCACTTTCGCACCGACGGGAACGACCATGGGCCGGTCGACGTCGCGCAGGTAAGCCTCGACGCTGAACGGATCGACGTCCGAGTCCTTTTGCCGCGCGACGAGGCTCGGACGCGACAGATTCGAATAAAAATCGATACCCTCGTCCTGGTAGCGGTAGTGCCATTTCCACTGGTAGCCGGTTGCGACGATCGTCATGTCGGGGTCGCGCGAATCCTCGAGTCGAACCATCGTCTCCGCCGCCGGGATCGCCATCGCGAGCAATATGACGACCGGCAGCGCGGTCCAGATCACCTCGGCCTTGGTGCTGTGCGAGAAGTTCGCCGGCTTGGCGTGCACTGACTTGCGGTGCTTTACGAGCGAGAAGATCATCGCGCCGAAGACCAGGACGCCGATTGCCACGCACACCCAGAACACCATCATGTGCAGCCTGAAGGTCTCGGCACTGAGTTCCGTTACGCCCCTGGGCATGTTGAGGGCCCACTCGGCGCTGGCCGACGTCGCGAACGAGATTCCGAGTAAGGCCGCTGAGGTTTTTCCAATCATCGATTTCTGCCCTGCGAATGGCGTTCACTCGCGTTGAATTGATTGCACGGATGCCGACGAACCGGCGGCGAGTCGATACGAACTGAGCCGCCGCTCACGATACAGTCTGAGGCCGTACGGCGGCAATGCAAGGTGCCGGAAAAAGCTCGGAATCGAGCCCCGAACGTGGCCGGAGTTTACTCAAACGACGGCGGCCGTGCAATCGTGTCACGCGCAATTTTGCACACAAAAAAGCCCAATTAACAAAGGCTTAGGTTTAGACTGAGTAAAAACCGTCGAATTGCGGCGATTTTCCGGGATCAGCGCCGGCGCGTCGGAATCGCGGTGGCATCGATCTTCACCTGGGCGCGTCCCGGGCTGACACCGCTGCCCCAGCAGTGTCCGTAGATCAGTTCGAGATCGAGGCGGATCGTCGTATCGCCCGAGCCGCGTTCGAGCCGCTCGCGCATCGCCTCGAAGCGGGCCCGGCCGCAGAGTGATTGTCGGCGACCGCGCAGGCTGTTTCTGGCTCCGACTGCCGCAAGGTCGCAAAACAGCGCGTCGGCGCTTGCGTAGGTAACGCTCAGGCGGTCGACGTCGAGTACCGGGTCGCGGAGACCGTTTCGCACCAGCGCGTCGCCGACATCGTGCATGTCGAGAAAGCGGTTGACGTGCGCGTGCGAGTCGACCCCGGCCCATGCATCCCGGAGCTCGGAGAGGCTGTCCGGACCCAGCGTCGAGAACACGAACAGCCCGTCCTTCCTGAGGATGCGCGCAACCTCGCGACAAACCGGGCCCGGCTCCTCGAACCAGGGCAACAACAGGTTGCTGAAGACGATATCGACGCTGTGCTCGGCGATCGGCAGCGCATGCGCGTCGGCCTGCACGAACGCGGCTTTCACGAACCAGCCGCGGCGCGCCGCACTTTTCGCGAGCATCCTCCGCGACAGGTCGACGCCGACGATGCGCGCGCCGCGAAAGCGTTTCGCGAGCCGCCCTGCCGCCGCACCCGTCGCGCAGCCGAGATCGACGACGACGGCAGCGTCGAGGACCATGGGCTCGAGCCTTCGGAACAGGCCGTCCCGCGTCACCGCGTGCACGAAATCGGCGCTGTCGAAACTCGTCGCGGCAGCATCGAAGCGGCGCCGTAGGTCGGCGATGTCGAGCGAATGATTGTTGTCCAAGACAGCGGCGGTTCGGCGAGCTGGACAGGCTACGTTAGCACGCTTTTCGGGCGAGTCCGCCCTGATTCGGGTATCGCTGCAGCCGGCCCAGAACGCGACACTCGGCGCATGATTCCCGTCCGGTATCGAGACGCGATCCGGTCGCTGTCGATGCGCATCGCAACACGAGCCGTGGCCGAGCTGATGCCCCGACGCTGCGTATTCTGCGGCGTCTCGAGCGAGGGTGGCGAGCGAGCCATTTGCCGCGCATGTCATGACGACCTGCCCTGGATTAGGCAGGCATGCCCGCGATGTGCGGCCAGTCTGCCCGGCGAGAACGAGGCGGGCGTGCCCTGTGCAAGTTGCCAGGCGAGCCCGCCGCCGTTTACGGCGGCCGTAGCGCCGCTCGAATACGCGTTTCCGGTCGACGCGGCGATCAAGGCGTTCAAGTTTCGCCGCCGGCTGTTTTTTGCTCCGGCGTTCGCGGAGCTGCTGACGTCTGCAGCTGCCGGCCTGCCGCCGGACGTGGACGCCCTGCTGCCGGTACCGCTGCATCGCTGGCGGCAGCTCAGGCGCGGATTCAACCAGGCGGCCGAACTCGCGCGGCCGCTCTGCGTCACGACCGGCTTGCCGATTATCCGCAACGTAATTCGCAGGACCGCCACACCGTATCAATCGGGCCTCGGCGCCGCGG
>JBFISV010000299.1:0-3545 GCA_041608415.1 Woeseiaceae bacterium | reverse complement strand
GCCGTGGTTTCAAGTTGATTTACTTTAAGTAAATGCCAAAACGTACTGATATATCGAGTATTTTGATCATCGGAGCAGGGCCGATTGTCATCGGCCAGGCGTGCGAATTCGATTACTCGGGCGCGCAGGCCTGCAAGGCGCTCAAGGAAGAGGGCTACCGCGTCATACTGGTCAACTCGAATCCGGCGACGATCATGACCGACCCGGAAACGGCGGACGCGGTCTATATCGAGCCCGTGCACTGGACGGCCGTGGAGCGGGTGATCGCCAAGGAGCGGCCGGACGCGCTGCTGCCGACGATGGGTGGCCAGACCGGACTCAACTGCGCGCTGGACCTCGCGCGCGAGGGCGTGCTCAAGAAGTACGACGTCGAAATGATCGCCGCGTCCCGCGCCGCAATCGACATGGCGGAAGACCGCGACCAGTTCCGCAAAGCGATGACCGACATTGGCCTCGAAGTGCCGCGGGCGGAAATTGCGCACTCCCTCGAGGAGGCGCTCGAAAAACAAGCCACCGTCGGGTTTCCGACGATCATTCGACCGTCGTTCACGCTCGGCGGCACCGGCGGCGGAATCGCGTACAACCGTGAGGAGTTCGAGACCATCGTGGCGCACGGCCTCGAGATGTCGCCGACCACCGAGGTGCTGCTCGAGGAGTCCGTGCTCGGTTGGAAGGAATTCGAAATGGAGGTCGTGCGCGATCGAAACGACAACTGCATCATTGTCTGCTCGATCGAGAACTTCGACCCGATGGGCGTGCATACCGGGGATTCGATTACGGTCGCGCCCGCCCAGACGCTGACCGATAAGGAGTATCAGCGGCTGCGCGATGCCTCGATCGACGTGTTGCGCAAGATCGGTGTCGAGACCGGCGGCTCGAACGTGCAGTTCGCGGTCAATCCCGACGACGGCCGCGTGCTGATCATCGAGATGAACCCGCGCGTGTCGCGTTCGTCGGCACTGGCTTCGAAGGCAACCGGGTTTCCGATCGCAAAGATCGCGGCCAAGCTCGCCGTCGGTTACACGCTCGACGAACTCAGGAACGACATTACGGGCGGCGCGACGCCGGCATCGTTCGAGCCAGCCATCGACTACGTCGTCACCAAGATACCGCGCTTCACGTTCGAGAAATTCCCGGGCGCAAACGATCGGCTGACGACGCAGATGAAGTCGGTCGGCGAGGTGATGGCCATAGGCCGGACGTTCCAGGAATCGCTGCAAAAGGCCCTGCGCGGTCTCGAAATCGGCATCGTCGGGCTCGACGAAGTCGCGGGCCCGATCAAGTCGGACACGGACCGCGACCGCTTGCTCCAGGAACTGCGCCTGCCGGGTGCCGACCGTTTGCGATACGTCGCGGATGCGCTGCGCAACGACTTCTCCTGCGCGGACGTGGCCGGTTTTTCGGGCATCGATCCCTGGTTCCTCGCCCAGATCGACGACCTCGTGAAAACAGAACAGCGGCTCATCGAAGACGGGGTTGACGGCCTCGATGCGGCGCGGCTGCGACGGCTCAAGCGCAAGGGCTTCTCGGATGCACGTCTCGCGAAGCTGCTCGATCTCTCTGAAAGCGACGTGCGGGCGCGGCGCATCGCTGCCGACATACGGCCGGTTTTCAAGCGCGTTGACACCTGTGCGGCCGAATTTGCGACGACGACCGCGTATATGTACTCCACCTACGAAGAAGAGTGCGAGGCGATGCCCTCCGAGGAGCAAAAAATCATGATCCTCGGCGGCGGACCGAACCGCATCGGCCAGGGGATCGAATTCGACGATTGCTGCGTGCACGCGGCGCTCGCGCTGCGGGAGTCGGGCTACGAGACCATCATGGTCAACTGCAATCCCGAGACCGTGTCGACCGACTACGACACCTCCGACCGGCTGTACTTCGAATCGCTGACGTTCGAAGACGTGATGGAGATCATCGACTGCGAGAAGCCGACGGGCGTGATTGTCCAGTACGGTGGCCAGACGCCGCTGAAACTTGCGCGGGACCTCGCGGCGGCCGGCGCGCCGATCATCGGCACGTCGCCGGATTCGATCGATCTCGCGGAGGACCGCGAACGTTTTCAACGTCTCGTCGGACGACTCGATCTGTTGCAGCCGCCGAATCGGACGGCGACCAGCAAGGCGGCGGCCTCGAGTCTCGGCGCCCAGGTGGGCTACCCGCTCGTCGTTCGGCCGTCGTACGTGCTCGGCGGGCGCGCGATGGAAATCGTGCACAGCGACGAGGACCTGGCCGACTACATGGACGCGGCGATCGAGGTATCGAACAGCAGCCCGGTGTTACTCGACCGATTCCTCGATCTCGCCACCGAGGTCGATGTCGACTGCGTCTGTGACGGCGAACGCGTCCTGATCGGCGGGGTGATGGAGCACATCGAGCAGGCCGGCGTGCATTCGGGCGACTCCGGGTGTTCGTTGCCGCCGTTCAGCCTCTCTGCCGACATCCAGAAGCAAATGCACGAGCAGGTCATCAAGCTCGCCGAAGGCCTGAACGTCGTGGGGCTGATGAACACCCAGTTCGCGATCCAGGGCGAGCTCATTTATTTGCTGGAAGTGAATCCGCGTGCTTCGCGGACCGTGCCGTTTGTCTCCAAGGCGACCGGTATCCCGCTCGCGAAGATCGCGGCGAAAGTCATGGTCGGCGAATCGCTGGCGAAGCAGGGTTTCGTGACGCAGCGGACGCCGGGCTATTACTCGGTCAAGGAAGCGGTTTATCCGTTCATCAAATTCCCCGGTTCCGACCCGATACTCGGTCCCGAGATGAAATCGACGGGCGAGGTCATGGGCATCGGGCGCTCTTTCGGCGAGGCCTATGCGAAAGCCCAGCTGGCGTCAGGCGTTACCTTGCCGCGGCACGGCGCGGCGCTGCTCAGCGTGCGCGACCGGGACAAGGACCACGCGGTCGAACTGGCCAGGATTCTCGTGGCGCGCGGATTCGATATCGTGGCGACGCATGGCACGGCCCGGTTCCTCGCGACGGCTGGTGTATCATGTCGCCGGGCCAACAAGGTCCGCGAGGGGCGGCCGCACATCGTCGATATGATTAAAAACGGCGAAATCGATCTGATCGTGAATACGACGGAAGGCAAGCAGGCGATCCAGGAATCGTTGTCCATTCGTGCCGAGGCGGTGCGGCGCGGCGTCACCTACTACACGACCCTGGGAGCCGCGATCGCAACCTGCACGGCCATCGAGCACCTGGACGATGGCGACGTCAATCGACTGCAGGATCTGCACGACGAGGTCGAGGCGGAGGACCTGGACGAGGTCGTTGCGTGAACAAGGTGCCGATGACGGTGCGCGGACACGAGCTGCTGGCGGCGGAGCTGAAACGGCTCAAGTCCGAAGACCGGCCCAACGTGATCAAGGCAATTTCGGAGGCGCGTGCACACGGCGATCTCAAGGAGAATGCGGAGTACCATGCGGCCAAGGAGCAGCAGGGATTCATCGAAGCACGGATCAAGGAACTCGAGGCCAAGTTGTCGAACCTGCAGGTCATCGACGTAACCGCGGTGGATGCGAAGGGAAAAATCGTCTTCGGTG
>JBFISV010000298.1:0-3549 GCA_041608415.1 Woeseiaceae bacterium | reverse complement strand
TCTTCGAGCGAACCATCGTCGCCGAAGTCACGCGTGACGACCGGGAAGCCCCCCAGTTCCTTCATGTGCTCGAAGGCGTTGTCACCGATCCCGGAACCCTTCTGGCCGAAATCGGGCATCGCATCCATGAGCTCTTTGAAGAAGTCGGCCATGTCCTCGAACGCGCCGACCATTTCCTCGCCGCCCTCGATGTTGTTCCAGTCGGTGACCCAGAGTTCCTGCGTCTTGCGGCCATCGACGAGTACGTCGTACCGGACGCAGGGATAACCCGCGTGGGTTGCGCGCTCGCCCGTTTTCCGCAGCTCGGCCACCGGACGCCGCGGTGCCGCCGCCTGCGGCATGCGCTGTTTCATCATCGCCTCGACCATCGCGCGCTGGTCTGCGGGGACGTCCTTGAGCGCCTCCTGGATCTGCGACATCATGCCGCCGACCTGGCCGGCTATCTGCCGGATCGCCGCTTCGTCGACGACCGTGTAGCTCTTGTCGTCGTGATCGACGACGACCATCTCGCGGCGGTCCCCCCTGAAAATCATCTCACCCTGAGAGCCCCTGCCGCCCGACGCGACGCCCATCTTTAAATGGCGGCCCTCCACGGCCGCCTGGATAGACTCGCTCTTGGGCGGCGAACTGTCGTGGTCCTTGACCTCGATCTCGTATACGACGCCGGCGCCGACGGGCGACGTCAGCAAAAACAGTGACCCCAGGCCCGCTATCCGTCGGCTACACGTTTGCTGCTGGATCATGATTGACTCCTCAATTCGATATTTTCTCGGCCGCTCGACACATCGACGCATTGTCGTCCGGGTATCGAGCGCGATTCTCGCGGACCGAGGCCGATCGCGCATCCGTAATCACACCTATCAAGGTTAGCACCGTCATCCGGCCAGCAGAAGACGAAGTCCCTTCCGCGCATGCGTTCGCAAGTGCCGTCACAGGTCCGGTTCGCGCCGTCTCACGGTGAATAATGGCCGGCCGAGAAATGCCCGTTGCGCAGATTGCCGACCGGTCAGGCAGGAAGGTTTCCATCCGGAATGAACGACTTACGATGCTCAGGTGTCATTGCGACGGCGGTCTCGAGCAGGCCGGCGGACAAGTAATGCTGCGGATCGCGTTAGGCAGCTGGCAAGAATGAACGGTGCTCTTTTATGGGCCGGATTTCGATAGGCTACACTTCAGTTATGCCCAATGGCCGGACGGCCGAAATCGGTGCGACCGATCGCAGCAGATCGCAGACGATGTCGATGACCAAGAACCGCCCCACTTCGTGCTTCATTGCCGTTCTTTTCCTGCTGTTTGCAACGACAGCCAATGCCGCGCTCTATCTCATCGTCAACATCGGCGATGGCGAAGATCGGGAAGCCGGTGCTGCCGCCGACAACCTGAAGGATGCGCGCAACGGCGCCAAGCCCTCGGTAATCGACTCCGGCGCAAAGCAATATTACGTCCATCTTCCGGGCGCCACGATGGACACGCTGTCCGGCTCGGCCCTGCGTGTCGGGGAGCCGGCGCCCGCTCAGTCGGCCACAGCCATGACCGCGACCATGGGCATGACAGCCGGCGGGGCCATCTCAGACGCCGGCGCCGGAACGGCGAATGACGACAGCGGCGACACGGATTGGGTCGAGTACCGTGCGAGCGCGGCGAGCCTCATGCTGTTCTCGCCGGACGGTGCGGACGAGGAAAGCGACATCCGCTTCGAGCCAGCGCGAGTTTTCCTCAGGCGTTTCGACGATGGGTCGGTCTACGTGATGATCACCGCCGGAAACGGTGATCCGCCGCCGCCGGACACGAGCGATTAGCATCGCCCGACCGGCAAGCGTTTACATACCCGGTGCTGCGATCCCTGGCGCGACGCCTGCGTCGACTCCGGACTAAAAAACGGGATACGAAGACGGTTTCGACGCGCTACCGCCGGCCGGATCGAATCGCCGCAGCAAGGCCGCGGCGGGACCCTTTGCCGTAGGTCGAATCCAGAGCCGGCGAGTCCGTTGCTATTTGTTCTTCTTGCCGGCCTGGTAGATCTGCCCGCGTACCTCGCCGCCGGGATTCGCCGCGCTGTGCACGTTGACGTAGGCATCGCCGCTCGCGAACGCTGCCACGAGTTCCGCCACGGTCGCTCCGCACACGTCATCGATGATGTTGTCGTCGTCGATCGTGAGCCTCAGGGAAATATTGCCGTCGAGTCCGCCCGGGACCGCGCCGGCGAGAAACGCGGCGACAGGGCCGTTCGCACCGGCGACGGCGCAATGGATGTGCGCCCCGGCGATGGCAAGAATGTCCGTGCCGTTCCTGATGTCGAGGTCGACGACGATCTTCGTGAGGCCGGGATCGACCCGGAATTTCGCGCTTCCCGACGCCTCCGACACGATGGGCGGGACTTCCTCGGCGCCCGAGAGGTCGGCTTTGAATACGAGGCTGTCGGCAAAAGCGACGGAGGTCCCGAAAAACAGAACGAAGAACAGCGCGATGAGTGATTGCAGGACTTTTTTATTCATGGTCGTTCTCCAGTGATTGGTCGATGTCTTGAAGGGCTATTGGCACTAAAAACTGCCTCGAGCGATCCTGTATACCCGTACGGTCATGCACGAACGATCGAGAACTGACGGTTGCTCGCCCGATTATTTCCCGGCCGGACGTTCGAAGCTACGCGTGCACTGTGGACGTTTCCACAGCCGACGTTATGTCAAATTATGCTCGACCTGCTTTCGATGACTTGGATTCGAATCGTCATAAATCACATGAATTGCGTCGCTGCAGCCGCGCAGCAGTACGCCTCGAAATGGCGACTTGCCGGGCCGGACAGGGGCGACGCCGGGAGCGTCCGAACTCCGTTAGCGCTTCAGGCGAAGACCCAGTATTTCAACAGGACGAAAATGGCCGCGGGCGTCAGGAACAGGATGCCGATGACGGAGTACTCGGGCGGCAGCGCGAGCCAGTTCACGGTTACGTATACCCAGAATGCGTTCATCGCAAGTGACAGCAGGCTCGAGGCGGCAAACTTCATCTTCGCGACGTGCTCGTTGCCGACGGTGTTGGCGGCGAATGTCCATCGGCGCTGGCCGAGATAGGAAACGACGACCGCGACCAGGAAACCCCAGAGGTTCGCGAGCTGCGGGCCCGACCCTGCCAATGCGAGGAAGCCGAGATAGACCAGTGCATGAGTGAGCGTCGCGGCGATGCCGACGACGGCGAACCTCACGAGTTCCGTGCCCAGCCGGGCGAAATCCCGCGGCGCCGAGTTCAATCCCGGAATCCTATCTTTTCCATCACGACGTAGATGGGCCTGTGTTTCACCTCGGTGAATATCCGGGACACGTACTCCCCGATCACGCCGAGACTCAGCAGGATCAGGCCCGACATGATGAGGATGACGACCATTATGGAGGCATAGCCGGGCACATCGACGCCGAAGATCAGGGTTTTGACGATGAGGTACAGGCCGTAGAAGAACGCCAGCAGTGCCGTGAGCGCACCGACGTACGACCAGATCTTGAGCGGCAGCGACGTGAACGAGACGATGCCCTCGACGGCGAGCTTGTAGAGGTTCAG
>JBFISV010000297.1:0-3585 GCA_041608415.1 Woeseiaceae bacterium | reverse complement strand
GGCCCGTGCAAAGTGGCCATCAAGGATGCGGGCCTCAAGGTCAACGAAATCGACGACGTCATCCTAGTCGGTGGACAGACACGCATGCCGAAGGTCGTCGAGGCCGTCAAGAACCTGTTCGGCAAGGAGCCGCGCCGCGACGTGAATCCGGACGAGGCCGTCGCGCTCGGGGCCGCGATCCAGGGTGGCGTGCTCGCGGGCGACGTCAAGGACGTGCTGCTGCTCGACGTGACGCCGCTGTCGCTGGGCATCGAGACGCTCGGTGGCGTGATGACCAAGTTGATCGAAAAGAACACGACGATTCCGGCCAATGCCGAGCAGGTGTTCTCGACGGCCGACGATAATCAGACCGCGGTGACGATCCACGTCCTGCAGGGTGAGCGCGAGCGGGCAATGGACAACAAGTCGCTGGGCCGCTTCGACCTGGCGGACATTCCGCCCGCACCGCGCGGATTGCCGCAGATCGAGGTCAAGTTCGACATCGATGCGAACGGCATCCTCAACGTCTCCGCGAAGGACAAGGCCACGGGCAAGAGCCAGAACATCGTGATCAAGGCGTCGAGCGGCCTGTCCGACGACGAGATCGAACGCATGGTCTCGGATGCCGAAAGTCATGCCGAAGAGGATCGCAAGTTCCGCGAACTCGTCGATGTCCGCAACCAGGCCGACAGCCTCATTCACGCGGCGGAGAAGACCCTTGCGGATCTCGGCGAGAAGGCGACGGCCGAGGAGCGGCTCGCCGTCGAGAACGCCGTGTCGGATCTCAAGGCGGCGCTGGAGAAAGACGACAAGGCCGCCATCGAAGCGAAGACGGCGGCGCTGGCCGAGGCGTCGGGCGGGCTGGCGCAGAAACTGTACGCGGAGCAGCAACAGGGCGGCGATGACGACGGGGCCACCGAGGACGCGGCTGCCGCGTCGTCGGACGATGTCGTCGATGCGGAATTTGAGGAAGTCGACAAGGACGAGGACAAGAAGTCGGCGTAATCTGACGTTTTCGTCGGCTACATCGTGAATCGAAAATCGCCCGGGGCGCCGCATGCGGCGCCCGCGCTTTGAGGCAGCATGGCAAAACGCGACTATTACGAAGTTCTCGGAGTCTCGAAATCGGCCTCGCAGGCCGAGCTAAAGAAGGCCTACCGGCGCCTGGCCATGAAGCATCACCCTGACCGCAATTCGGACGATGCGACGGCGGAGGCCAAGTTCAAGGAAGCAAAGGAGGCCTACGAGACGCTGACCGACGCGGACAAACGCGCGGCCTACGACCGGTTCGGTCATGAAGGGCTGCGGGCGCGCTCGGCCGGCCGCGGCGGATTCGGCGGTGCCGAGGGTTTCGCCGACATCTTCGGCGACGTGTTCGGCGACATCTTCGGCGGCGGCCGCGGTCACGCCGGCGCCAGCCAGGTGTTTCGCGGTGCGGACCTGGGCTACGAACTCAAGCTCGATCTCGAAACCGCGGTTTCGGGCGACACCGTCACCATCGACGTACCGACCCAGATCGCGTGCGAGACCTGCGACGGCAGCGGCGCCAAAAAGGGCTCGTCACCGAGCACCTGCTCGACCTGCCATGGCAGCGGCCACGTGCGCATGCAGCAGGGCTTTTTCTCGATCCAGCAGACCTGTCCGGCGTGCAAGGGCGCACGCACGATCATCACGGACCCTTGCCTCGATTGTCACGGCCGCGGGCGCACGCGCAAGACGAAGACGCTGTCGGTCAAGGTGCCGGCCGGCGTCGACGACGGCGACCGTATCCGCCTCTCGGGTGAGGGCGAGGCCGGCCGCAATGGCGGCCCGCCCGGTGACCTGTACGTCGAAATCCGTGTCGAGCCGCACAAGCTGTTCGAGCGCAGCGGAGCCGACCTGTCCTGCGAGGTTCCCGTGCGTTTCGCGACCGCGGCCCTCGGCGGCGACGTCGATCTGCCGACGCTCAACGGTAACGTGTCGTTGAAGGTGCCGGCGGGGACCCAGTCCGGCAAAGTGTTTCGCCTGCGCGGCAAGGGTGTGAGCACGGTCCGCGATCCGCGCATTGGCGACCTGTTCGCGAGAGTGGTCGTCGAGACCCCGGTCAATCTCACGGCCGCGCAAAAAGAGCTGCTCGAAAAATTCGACGCGTCGATCAGTTCCGGCGGCGACAAACACAGCCCGCGCGAAGGCGGCTGGCTCGAAACGGTCAAAAGGTTTTTCGAGCGGATCAGCGGCTAGTGGGCGGGCGGATCCGCATCGCAGTCGCCGGTGCGGGCCGCATGGGCCGGGCCGTAGCCGAGGCCACCGAAGACGACGATCGGCTGGCACTCTGCGGCATCTGGTCGCGTGGCGACAATCTCGACAGTCTCGATGCGCTCGTGAGAGCGGCCGACGTGACCGTCGATTTCAGCCTGCCCGCGGGCACCGCGGAGGTCGTCGCCGCCGTTCGCAGAGCCAACAAGCCGCTCGTTTGCGGCGTCAGCGGGCTCGACCACGTCCAAATGGCGGCCCTCGACTCCGCCGCGGAGTCCGTGCCCGTCGTCTACGATCGCAATATGAGCCAGGGCATCACGGTGCTCGACGAGGCCATTCGCCACGTGGCGGCGCGGCTCGGCCCCGAGTTCGAGTCGAGAATCGAGGAATGCCACCACGTTCACAAGATCGACGCGCCCTCCGGCACGGCACTGAAGCTCGGCGCCACCCTGGCGGCGGCGCGCCGCATCGATGCCGGCGACATCGTGTATTCCAGCGAGCGCCGCGGCGACGTGGCGGGCGATCACGCCGTGATCTTCGCGGCGCCATCCGAAGTCCTGTCGTTCACTCACAGCGTGACGACGCGGGCCGTGTTTGCCCAGGGTGCGCTCAGGGCCGCCGCCTGGGTCGTCTCGCGGCCGCCGGGCTTATACGGCATGCGCGACGTGCTGTTCGGCGACTGATCGGAAATGCAGAAAAAACCGTCCGAGTCTGGCGCGGCGAGGCCCGCTTCAGTAAACTTCGCCGGATCTCTGCCCGGTAAGCGATGCCATGAGCGGAAGGCCCTGTCCTTCCGCTTATTCGCATCTAGATCGGTCTAAGAGCGGTCTCGCATCGACGGTTACGAGGGTCGCTTTTGACAACGCCTGCAATACTGGCACTGGAAGACGGTACCGTGTTCCATGGCACATCGATCGGTGCCGAGGGCCGAACGATCGGCGAAGTCGTCTTCAATACGGCCATGACGGGCTATCAGGAAATTCTCACCGACCCGTCCTACTGCCGGCAGATCGTTACGCTGACCTGTCCGCATATCGGCAACACCGGCACCAACTGCGAGGACATGGAGTCCTCCAAGGTGCACGCGTCGGGCCTGGTCGTGCGCGACAGCTCGTCGGTCACTTCGAGCTGGCGCTCGGATCGATCGTTCAGCGATTTCCTGCGACAGGCCGAAACGGTCGCCATCGCCGATATCGATACCCGCAAGCTGACGCGCATCATTCGCGAGAAAGGCGCGCAGTCGGGTTGCATCATGACCGGGACCGCGGATCCGAAGGTCGCGATCGCGCATGCGGGCAAGTTCCCGGGCATCGGCGGCATGGATCTCGCCCGCTTCGTGACCACGAAACGCGCCTACCAATGGTGTCACGG
>JBFISV010000296.1:0-3594 GCA_041608415.1 Woeseiaceae bacterium | reverse complement strand
GGGCCTGTTCCAGAATCTCGGCGGCAACCGCCGCAAGACCCGCAAACTCAAGGTACGCGAAGCGTTGCGTCATCTCACCGACGAGGAAGCGTCGAAGATGGTTGACGAGGAGGAACTCAAAGCCCAGGCGCTCGAAGCCGTCGAACAGCACGGCATCGTGTTTCTCGACGAAATCGACAAGGTGGCGAGGCGCGCCGAGACCATGGGCGCCGACGTGTCCCGCGAGGGCGTGCAGCGCGACCTTCTGCCGCTCGTGGAGGGCTCGACGGTAAACACCAAGTACGGCATGGTGAAGACCGACCACATCCTGTTCATCGCATCCGGTGCGTTCACGGTGTCCAAACCGTCGGACCTGATTCCCGAGCTGCAGGGCCGTTTTCCGATTCGCGTCGAACTCCAGTCACTGACGACCGACGACTTCGTGCGCATTCTCACCGAGCCCGACGCTTCGCTGACCGACCAGTACTCGGCCCTGCTAGCGACCGAAGAGGTGGATCTCGAGTTTGCGGAAAGCGGCGTGCGGCGACTCGCGGAAGTGGCCTACCATGTCAACGAGAACACCGAGAACATCGGCGCACGCCGCCTGCACACGGTGATGGAGCGGTTGCTCGAGACGATCTCGTTCGAGGCATCCGACAAGAGCGGGTCGCATTTGCAGATCAATGCGGGCTACGTCGACGAGCACCTGGCCGAACTTTCGAAAGACGAAGACCTGTCCCGGTACATTCTCTAGAATCTGCACATGCGAGCCCGTTCGTCGTCGTGGCTCGCTGCGCCTCCCTGCCGATGAAAGGCACGCAACGACGGCATCGGAGCGGCTGATGACACCCACGGAAATCAAACTGCGTAAATCATCGAGGCTGCTCGTGGTGACCTTCGACGACGGCAAGGCCTTCGAGTATTCCTTCGAGTATCTGCGGGTGTTTTCGCCGAGCGCGGAGGTCAGGGGCCACGGAGCGGGGCAGGAGGTCCTGCAGGTCGGCAAGGAAAACGTCGAATTGAAGGCCGTCGAGCCGGTCGGTCATTATGCGGTGCGGCTCGAGTTCAGCGACGGCCACGATACGGGGCTTTATACCTGGGCGTACCTGCGCGAGCTCGGGGACAACATGGACGCCAACTGGGCGTCCTACCTCGACCGCCTGAGGGCGGCGGGGTATGCTCGGGAAAAAGCGGCGAAACCGTGACGCATGACTGACTCGAGCGAATCGACGGACAAGACCCACTTTGGCTACAGGACCGTTGCAGCCGACGAGAAAGCCGGGCTCGTAAAGGACGTATTCGATTCGGTCGCCTCGAGATACGACATCATGAACGACCTGATGTCGGTCGGGCTGCATCGGCTCTGGAAGCGATTCACGATCGACCAGTCCGGCGTCCGTGCCGGGCACGCGGTTCTGGACCTGGCCGGCGGCACCGGCGACCTCGCGCTCCGGTTTTCGAAGCTCGTCGGCGAGACGGGCCATGTCGTCCTCGCAGACATCAACCATGCCATGCTCGTCCAGGGGCGCCGCCGCCTGGTCGATGCGGGCGTTGCGGGAAACGTTTCGCTCGCGCGGGTCGATGCCGAGGCCCTGCCCTTCGCCGACCGCAGCTTCGATTGCATCACGATCGCGTTCGGGCTCCGCAACGTGACGGACAAAGAGGCCGCATTGCAGTCGATGTTTCGCGTGCTCAGGCCCGGCGGCAAGCTGATGATTCTCGAATTTGCGAAGCCGGCGGAAATGATCAAACCGGCGTACGAACTGTATTCGTTCAAGGTATTGCCGGTCATCGGCAAGCTGGTCGCTAATGACGCCGACAGCTACCAGTATCTGGCGGAATCCATTCGCATGCATCCGGACCAGGAAACCCTGCTCGGCATGATGCAGACCGCGGGCTTCGAGCGCTGCCGGTTCTCGAATCTCGCCGCGGGCATCGTCGCCCTGCACGTCGGCTACCGGCTCTGAGCCACAAGCGATGGACGCGCTCGAAACCCTGCTGCGCCCGGCCGCGCGTCTGTTGAACCGCAACATTGCCGAAACGACGCCGGCACGCGAACTGTGTGCCGAACTCGCCGGCACGTGCGCGGCGATACGCGTCAGGAACACGAATCTCACGATGTACTGCGCCATCGACACGGATTCGGTCGTCCTCTCGCGTCACGCCACAGGCGACCCGGAATTTGCAATCAGCGGCTCGCTGCTGACGCTTGCGCGCGTCGCGGCCGGCGCCGGCGCCGAGGCCATCCGCGACGGCTCCCTGGAACTGGTCGGCGACGCCGAGAAAGCCGCGGCCTTTCAGAAGCTGCTCGCTTTCGCGAAACCCGATATCGAGGAGGAACTGTCCGGCGTCATCGGGGATAGCGCCGCACACGGACTGGGCACCGCCGCTCGCAAGCTCGGGCGCTGGGCGCGAAGCGCCCGATCGACGATGGCGGGCAACCTGCGCGAGTATCTACAGGAAGAGAGCCGCGACGTCCCGAGCCGCTACGAGGTCGATCGCTTCACGACGCAGGTGCACACGTTGCGCGACGACGTCGAGCGGCTGGCCGCGAGAATCGAGCGCCTGTCGGGCACAAAGCAACGATGACCCACCTCCGGACCTGGTTGCGCATCATCGGCATCCAGCGGGTGCTCGTGAAGTATGGCCTCGACGAAATCATAACGGCGACCCATTTTTTACGGCCGTTGCGTTTCTTTTTTTACGTTTTCCCGCGGCGTCGCGACAGCACGGCGCCGCGCGGCGAGCGCATCCGGCTCGCGCTCGAGGAACTCGGCCCGATTTTCGTCAAGTTCGGACAGGCGATATCGACGCGTCGCGACCTGCTGCCGCGCGACATCGCCGATGAGCTCGCCAAACTCCAGGACGCGGTGCCGCCGTTCCCCGCAACAGAGGCCGTTGCGATCATCGAGGCTGCATACGGCCGTAGCGTCGATGACGTGTTCGAGCGCTTCGACCGCGAACCGCTCGCCGCCGCATCGATTGCGCAGGTGCATACGGCAAAGATTGCAAACGGCGCGGAGGTGATCGTCAAGATACTGCGCCCGGGCGTCCTCGAGCAGATCGAGCTCGACCTCGACGTCATGCGAAAACTCGCCACGCTCGCGGAAAGGTACTGGCGTCACGGCAAACGGCTCAAGCCGCTCGAAGTCGTTGCCGAATACGAACGCACGATCATCGACGAACTCGATCTCATGCGCGAGGCCGCCAACACGGCGCAGCTCAAACGCAATTTCGACGGCTCCGACATGCTCTACGTGCCGGAAATCTACTGGGATTACTGCCGGCCCGAGGTCCTGGTACAGGAACGCATCTACGGCACGCAGATAAGCGACATGGCCACACTGCGCTCGGCGGGCACGAACATCCAGCGGCTGGCGGAAAACGGCGTGAAGATCTTCTTCACGCAGGTGTTCCGCCACAATTTTTTTCACGCGGACATGCACCCGGGCAACCTGTTCGTCATCACGACCGATCCGGACCGGCCGCGCTACGCGGCCGTCGACTTCGGCATCGTGGGCACGCTGAGCCCGGACGATCAGCGTTACCTCGCCGAGAATTTTCTCGCCTTTTTCGATCGCGATTACCACCGCATCGCGAAACTGCACATCGACT
>JBFISV010000295.1:0-3630 GCA_041608415.1 Woeseiaceae bacterium | reverse complement strand
CCGTGACGACGGCCGGTATGACGGTCGATCGCCAGTGCTCGTCCGGCATGATGGCCATTGCGGTCGCCGCGAAAACCATCGTCGTAGACAACGTCGACGTCATGGTCGGCGGCGGCCTGGAATCGATTAGTCTCGTGCAGAACGAACACGCGAATACCTTCCGTGCACGGGACCCGCGCCTCCTCGAGATGCACGAGCACGTCTATATGCCGATGATCGATACGGCCGAAGTCGTTGCGAAGCGCTACGCGATATCGCGCGAAGCGCAGGACGAATATGCACTGCAGAGCCAGCAGCGCACGGCGGCCGGGCAGGAAGCCGGCAAATTCGACGACGAGATCGTGCCGATGCCTTCGACCAAAGGCGTCATGGACAAAGCCACCAAGGAGATCAGCTTCCAGGAGGTCACGCTCGAAAAAGACGAGGGCAATCGTCCTGAAACGACGCTCGATGGATTGTCCGCCCTGAATCCCGTTCGCGAAAACGGGTTCATCACGGCCGGCAACGCGAGCCAGCTGTCCGACGGCGCCTCGGCATCGGTCGTCATGGAAGCCAGCGTGGCCTCGAAACGCGGGCTGGAGCCGCTCGGCATTTACCGCGGTACCGCCGTCGCCGGCTGCGAACCGGACGAGATGGGTATCGGCCCCGTCTTCGCGGTGCCGAAGCTGCTGCAGCGCAACGGACTGTCGATGGACGACATCGACCTCTGGGAACTCAACGAGGCGTTCGCCGTGCAGGTCCTTTATTGCCGCGACAAGCTCGGTATCCCGAACGACAGGCTCAACGTCGACGGCGGCGCAATCTCGATCGGTCATCCCTACGGCATGTCGGGTGCGCGCATGGTGGGACACGCATTGATCGAAGGCCGGCGCCGCGGCGCCAGGTACGTGGTCTGCACGATGTGCATCGGCGGCGGGCAGGGCGCCGCGTCGCTGTTCGAGGTGGCCTGATGCGTGCGCTGGTCTGCAAGGACTACGGGCCGCCCGAGTCGCTCGTGCTCGAGCAACTTGCCGACCCGGTGCCGGACACGGGCCAGGTGCTCGTCGACGTCGTCGCCGCCGGCATCAATTTTCCCGATGTGCTGTCGATAGCGGGCAAGTACCAGGTCAAGACGCCGCCGCCGTTCGTTCCCGGCAACGAGGCCGCGGGTGTCGTTGCCGCGCTCGGAGCGGACGTCACCGGGGTCTCGGTGGGAGACGAGGTCATCATCATGTCCACGGGCGGCGCGTTTGCCGAAAAATGCGTTGCGGACGTGCGGACCACGATGCCGCTGCCCGCGGGCCTGAGTTTCGAACAGGGCGCGGGCTTTTCGGTGACCTACGGCACGAGCTATCACGCGCTCAAGCAAAGCGCTGCGTTGCGTGCCGGCGAGACGGTACTGGTACTCGGCGCGGCGGGCGGCGTCGGCATCACGGCCGTCGAGATTGCCAAGGCCATGGGGGCGCGCGTCATCGCGGCGGCAAGCACCGATGAAAAGCTCGCGTTTGCGCACGAAGCGGGTGCCGATGAACTCGTCAACTACAGCGAGGTGCCGCTCAAGGAAACGGTCAGGGGCCTGACCGGCGGCGCCGGCGCCGACGTCGTATACGATCCCGTGGGTGGCGAGCTTGCGGAACAGGCGCTGCGTGCGACCGCCTGGCACGGCCGCTATCTCGTGATCGGTTTCGCCTGCGGCGAGATTCCGAAATTCCCGGCCAACCTCGCGCTCCTGAAGGAGGCCAGCATCATCGGCGTGCTGTGGGGAGTCTGGGCGGCGAAGAACCCGGCCCTGCAGGCGCAGAACGTCGGCGAACTGGCGGCGCTGATCGCGTCCGGCAAGCTGACGCCGCGCGTTACCGAATCGTTTTCGCTCGACGATTACGTCAGCGCATTCAAAGTGATCACCGAGCGGCGCGCGCGCGGCAAGGTCATTCTGCGCATGGCGTGAGTTCTTGCCGCGGCGATCACGGGTCGCTTTCGCCAGCGGCGGTTGCGAACACCTTGGCCATGTAATCGGAGAGTTCGCCGGAAATTTCCTCGGCCGATTCGGGCGCGATGCCCGCCAGGGTTTTGGCGAGCTGCTTCTTGAATTCGAGCTGCATTTGCCGACCGATCTGGATGCGCTGCGCCTGCGGAGACCCGGCGCCGTGCATGGACTCGGTCAGGTAGCCGACGGCATTGCGGCCCAGCGTCATGTTTTCGATGAGGCGCAGGATGCGCAGGCGGTCCTCTGCCGCAATCTCCTTGCGGCCCTTGAGATATTTCCTGATCAGCTGACCCACCTCGGGATGCTCCAGGTCCCGCTGCGAGGGCGCCGTCACCACGAGGCCGCCCGCGAGATCCTGCGCGAGGCGGCCGATCTCGTAAGGCAATTTGGTCACGTGGTGCTTGCAGACGTTGGCGATCATGTCGTCGTTTAAATATACGCCGGATTTCATCGGTGATGCCTGGTAGCTCGACGCAATGCCCGTGCTGTAAATCGTTTCGTTCAGGTGGGTCATTTCGACGAGCTTGTCTTTGACGTGGGACGCACGATCGACGCCGTTGTAGTCGGCGATCGTGGCGGCAGCGCCGATCATGACGTCGCCGACGCCCGACTTGCAGACGTAGCTGCGGCGGTGATAGCAGGTGAACCGCTCTACCAGCATCGCCGCGAACTCGTGTTCGCCATCCATGAAAATGTGCTGCCACGGAATGAATACGTCGTCGAATACGATCATCGCCTCCTGGCCGCCGAAGCGGGCATTGCCCGCATCGATATCTCCATCTTCCATCGCGCGCGTGTCACAGGACTGCCGGCCGTAAATGTAGGTAATGCCGTCGGCATCGGCGGGAATCGCTCCGACGATCGCGAAGTCTCCGTCGGCAGGGCCGAGGCGCAGGGTCGGCATGACGAGCAGCCAGTGCGAATTGATGCAGCCCGTCTGGTGCGCCTTGGCGCCGCGAATGTAAACGCCTTCGTCGCTGCGCCTCGATACGTGCACGTACAGGTCGGGATCGTCTTGCTCGTGCGGCGCCTTGCTGCGATCGCCCTTGACGTCGGTCATCGCGCCGCCGATGACGAAGCCGCGCCGCTGGATCATCGAAACGAACGCGTTGAAGCGCGGGTGATACTCCGTGCCGTGCGCCTCGTCGATTTCATAGGTGACTGAATGCAGCGAGTTGATCGCGTCCATGCCGACGCAGCGTTGGAAACAGGTTCCGGTCAGCTGCCCGAGACGTCGCTGCATCTTGTTCTGCATGACGAGGTCCTCGGCGCTCGTCGCGATGTGCGTGAAGCGGTTCACGTGCCTGCCGGTCAGTGGCGACAAAGTGCTCGCAAGTTCCGGATTGCGCGCGGCGAGGTCGTAGGTTTCCGCGATCGCATTGATCGACGGGCGAATGATGGGGTGGTCGACCGGCTCGTCGATGAGTTCGCCAAACAGGTAAACCCTGAGGCCGCGCCCGCGCAGGCTGTTGATATAGTCCTCGCCGCTCTGGATGGGGGGCGGCGTGTTGCGATTGCTCGTGTCACTGGCGAGGGTTGCCATCTGCTCACTCCGTAATTTTCTCGTGCCCGAGGCTTGCGACGATGTTCTTCATCGGGATCGACGCGTCCGCAAGCGCGGCGGCATCCACTTGTGTGCCGGATGCAATCAGTTTCTTCGACAT
>JBFISV010000294.1:0-3642 GCA_041608415.1 Woeseiaceae bacterium | reverse complement strand
TCCTCGCTCGTCGCCCAGGGAAGTCGAACCCCGTTTCTTTTGGCGAGCCGCAGCACCAGGTCGGGTTCGAGCGTGCCTTCGATGTGCAGGTGCAGCTCGGCCTTCGGCAGGCTCTCGACCAGGGGCTGTAACGGGTAGGCGTCACTCATCGCGATGGAGTCGCGTCAAGTGTCCGCGTCGAATGGCAGGCTCATGCGTCGAGATTAGCAAGTCACTGTTCACTGTTCCATGTTCACTTTTCAAAATTCATCGTTTCTTGCTCACTTTTCCTTGCTCAACTTTCCTTGTGCGGCTCGCACAGTTTCCGGATATCGTCGAGCGCGGTCTCGACGCAGGCGATGCCCTCCTTGATCGCATCGGCGGCGCGCTGGAAGTCGAGCATGCCGATGTCACCGACGCGGGGAGCGATCACGATGTCTGCCGGGTCTATCTGGAGCCGGCTGCGTGTTATCTGGTCCTGGAAAATATTGATCGATTTCGAGACCGTGAAAAATACGCTCGGGGCCTTGTGCTCGTCATCGTCGTTCGCGAACAGCGCGGCCGAGTATTCCCGGGCCTGCTTTTTGAGCTGCCCGAGAACGCCATTGTCGTCCGGCGGCGGGGGCTCCGGTTTGCGCAGGTTGCGCCGGCTCAGGATGTCGGCATTGAGATTGACGCCGATCACGACGTCCGCGCCGAGTGCGCGGCACGGCGTAACGGGAACCGGGTTGACGAGGCCGCCGTCGACGAGCCAGCGCTGCTCGTGATGCACGGCGGGAAACAGTCCGGGCATGGCCATCGACGCCCGGACGGCCTCCGACAGCCTGCCTTCGCGCATCCAGACCTCGCGTCCGTTTTCGAGGTCGGTACAGACGGCGGCATACGGCTTGTGCAGGTACTCGACGCGCACGTCGGCGGGCGCCACGAAACTGTGCAGGAACCAGTTGAACCGCTCGATGTCGACGAACGCCGTGTTCGCGAGGCGAAGACTGAAGAAGCTCAGGACGTCGCCGCGCGTCGAGGCGAGTACCCAGTTCTCGAGCGCATCAAGATTGCCCGCGACGTAGGAGGCGCCGACCATGGCGCCGACCGACGTGCCGCATACGACGTCGGGTTCGATGCCGGCCTTGAGCAACGCCTTGAGCACACCTACGTGCGACCAGCCACGCGACGCGCCGGAGCCCAGGGCGAGGCCGATCTTCGGGGTGTTGCGTGCGTGGTTCAACGTCCGGTTCCTCGGAAAAGTGCGCGTGATCTGAATCGCGCTTCATTGTAGAAGAGTCGGCGCACAAGCGCAGGCCGCAGATCGCCTGGATGCGATCCGTTCGCCGTTAACGGCCGCCTGCGACGTCGATGAAGGTACCCGTTACGTAGGATGCGTCGTCGGACAGCAACCAGCGAATGGCGTGCGCGACTTCGGAGGGCTCGCCGCCCCGCTGCATCGGTATGGAGCCGGCAAGGCGCTCGACGCGGCCCGGTTCGCCGCCCGCGGCGTGCATGGCCGTACGGATATAGCCCGGCCGTACGCAATTGACGCGAATGCCCTCGCTCGCCACTTCGGCCGACAGCCCCCTCGTCAGCGTGTCGATGGCGCCTTTGGACGCCGCGTAGT
Organism: Woeseiaceae bacterium; assembly: GCA_041608415.1. GTDB lineage: Bacteria > Pseudomonadota > Gammaproteobacteria > Steroidobacterales > Woeseiaceae > UBA1847. Next base: position 2,051 of record JBFISV010000294.1, on the reverse strand, counting down.
CCACGTACTCGCCGGCAGCGCCGAGTCGGGCGGCGACGGACGAGAGGTTGACAATCGAGCCACCCTGCCCTCCGTGCCGCAGCGACATTCGTCTCACCGCTTCCCGGCAACAAAGAAACGTGCCGGTGACGTTCGTTGCGAAAATCCGGTTGATGCGATCGGCGTCCATGTCTTCAACCCGCGTCTGCAGGCCGACGATGCCGGCGTTGTTCACGAGCGCCGTAATGGGTCCCAGGCGATCATCGATTTCGCGGAACAAGTTTTCGACGTCGCGTTCGTTTGCGACATCGGCCTGCACGGCGATAGCCGTGCCGGGCGCGAGTTCGCCGACAACGGCGTTCGCGGCGACCTCGTCCGACCGGAAATTGACGCAGACCCGGTAGCCGTCTCCAGCGAGAAGCCGGGCCGTCGCCGCACCAATGCCGCGGCCGCCACCCGTGACGAGCGCCACTCGTGTCCTGCTCATGATGGCTGCACCGCCGTTCGATAAAGAGCCGGAAAGAATCTCACGGGTCAGCGAGGCGCCGCTCGAGCGCCGAGCGATGCGATCGATCGTTTGGCGACGCCTTTCAGGATTTCGAGCAATAACCAGAGGAACGCCAGCGGGAAAATGATCGTCTGCAGCACGAAGATGGCGATCAGCGTGATGATGTGCTCCGTCGCGTTGGCCGCGCTCGTTTTCAGTTGCGTGAGCCGCTCGCTGACGTTCATGGAGGCGAACCAGCCGGCCACCGCCCCGGAGAACTCCTGCGTCGATCGCTTGATGCGCGATCCGACGCCCTCGATGTCCGACCAGATTCCGGCCATTGTGCCGGCCTCTGCCGTCGCCGCCGGATCGGCTTCTCCGGACGCCGCGGCGTCGCCTCGGCCGGACGGCTCGCGCGCATAGCCGGCCGCCGCGAGCTCGGCGTTCATCTCCGCAATTTCGATCGACGTTCCCTCGAGCGCGGCGGTCGCCGCTTCCTGCTCGCTCTGCATGAACGTGCTGAATACCAGGTTCGTAAAAATGACGACCAGCGGTATCGCGAACCGCAGGAATATGAGCAGCAGGGATAAGCGCAGCATGCCGTTCACGTATTTGTTGTCGTCGCGTTTACCGATCCACGTGAAGATCAGCCAGCCGAGCAGGAACACGGCGAGCAATGCGGTCAGGCCCCACCACGACGATATCTTCAACAACACGAGCTGCAGGCCCAGGGAACTGGCCACGATCAGCATCACGCCGGAGAAGCGCTCGATGAGGTCGTTGACCGGGTCGAGGACCTGCCCGGGCGTCAGTATCACACCCACGCCGCCCGGCTCGACGGCGACTTCGGTGCCCTGCGCAACCGATATGACGCCGTTCAGGGCACGCGCGACGGCGAAGGTCGTGAGCGCACGCTTCAATGCTTGCTCGGCATAGCGTTGCGACGTATCGTCGACGATGCTGCTGATTGCGGCGGCCGCTATCACGAGCACGAGCACGCTTTGCAGTATTTTTCGTGAATTCATGCCGGGTACCGCCGGGTCCTTGCCGCCGGCCGTCATTGTGACAGATGGCCAACGAGCCCGCCAAACGACGCGCGCGGCGGACATGCGACGTTCGGCCGCCCCGACCCGCAGTGAGCGCAGAATTTCCGCAATATCGAGAAAAAGGCACATGAACATGGACGACGATTCATCGTACGAACCGCCCAGGGTCTGGAACTGGTCGTCGGAGAGCGGCGGCAAATGGTCCGGCATCAATCGGCCGACGGCCGGACCGACGCATGAGAAGGATTTGCCCAGGGGCAAGCACCCGATCCAGCTGTACTCGCTCGCAACACCGAACGGCGTCAAGGTCACGGTGATGCTCGAGGAACTGCTCGCCTTCGCCGATCCGGATCAGCCACGCGTCGTACTCGGCGCCCGCGTGGCCCAGCGCGAGGAGCTCCTCGAGCATCACCGTGACCTTGACGCCGTTCGGGGTGCCCAGCGAATAGAGTTGCAGCGGATGGCGCCCGACCGGCAATTCCTTCTCGTGGGTCGGCCCGGCGATCGGACGGTTGGTCTTGGCGAAGCGGCCGCCGCTC
>JBFISV010000293.1:0-3670 GCA_041608415.1 Woeseiaceae bacterium | reverse complement strand
GTGCGTGATGCGTTGGTCGCATCCGTCGCATGCACGCGGCCGCCTGTCAGCCGCCACAGCAGGAACGTGTCGATCGTTCCGAATGCGAGCTCGCCTTGCTCCGCGCGGCGCCGCGCGCCGTCCACGTTGTCGAGTATCCAGGCGATCTTGGTCGCCGAAAAGTACGGATCCAGCCGTAGCCCCGTCGCGGCCATGACCTCGTCCTCTGCGCCGCGTTCGCGCAAGGATGCGCAGTAATCGGCCGTGCGGCGATCCTGCCAGACGATCGCATTGCACACGGCGCGTCCGGTCTTGCGGTCCCAGATGACGGTTGTTTCGCGCTGATTCGTAATGCCGATGGCCGCTATGTCGGCTGCCCGGGCGTTCGCTTTTCGCATCGCGGCCCGGGTTACGGCCTGCACCGAGGCCCAGATATCTTCCGGATCGTGTTCCACCCAGCCGGGCGCCGGGTAATGCTGCGAGAATTCCTGCTGCGAACTCGCCACGACGTTCGTTTCATCGTCGTATACGACGGTACGGCTGCTGCTCGTCCCCTGGTCGATCGCGAGTATGAGTCTTCCCGTCACGGTGCGTATCCCCTTATCGTCCAGTGCGGCGATTCGATCTTCATTCTTCGGCCGGCCTCGCTCGGCAGCTCAGCCTCGCCCTGCTGCTTCACGAAATTGCGAATATCCGCGAGTATAGCCTCGGGCCAGGGCGACACGCGCCGCAGGTTCATATCGACGTGCAGGTTCATCCACTCCGCGGTAGCGGCCAGGAAACCGGATTCGGCATGGTACATGCGCATGAACTGGTGTATGCGCTTGGCGTCGTAGGCAAGCAGCTCTGACGTAACGACGAACGGCTCGCCCAGCTTGAGTTCCCGCTGCCACGTAATGTGCGATTCGACGGCGAACGTCGAGTTGTTTTGCTCGGCGATATAGTCGCTGGTGATACCGAGTTGCGTCCACACGGAATCGACGGCCAGATCGAAAGCCAGCACGTAGTAGGCAACGTTCATATGGTCGTTGACGTCGATCCACGCGGCAAGCACGCTGCCCTCGTAAACATCGACGCCCTCGCGTTGTCGTGACGTCATTCTTCGCCAAGCTCCGGACGATTGCGAAAATACTCGAGTGCCTCAGGATTCGCCAGCGCCTCCGTATTGGCAACCGCTTCGCCGTGGACGACGGAACGCACTGCAATCTCGACGATCTTGCCGCTCCTGGTCCGCGGTATGTCCGGGACCGCAAGGATTTTCGCCGGCACGTGCCGGGGCGTCGTGTTCTCGCGAATTACGCGCCGTATCCGCTCTTCGAGCGCGTCGCCGAGGTTCGCGCCGTCCCGCAACACGACGAACAGCACGACGCGCACGTCGTCCGCCCATTGCTGGCCGATGGCGATGCTCTCGACGACTTCGTCGAGCTTTTCGACCTGGCGGTATATTTCGGCCGTGCCGATGCGCACCCCGCCGGGATTGAGCACGGCGTCCGAACGACCGTAAATGATCAAACCGCCGGACTTCGTGAGTTCCGCAAAGTCGCCGTGTGCCCAGACGCCGGGAAAACGCTCGAAATAGGCCGCGCGATAGCGTGAGCGATCGGGGTCGTTCCAGAAACCGACCGGCGCCGACGGAAACGGCCTCGTGCACACGAGTTCGCCACGCTGATCCACGACCGGCTTGCCGTCGGCATCGAAAATCGCGACCGCCATGCCGAGGCCGCGGCACTGCAGTTCGCCCCGGCGTACGGGCAGGATCGGGTTGCCGAGCGCAAAACAGCTCAACAGGTCGGTCCCCCCCGCAATCGACGCCAGCTGCAGATCCTCGCCGATGGCGTCGTAGACGAAATCGAAACTTGCGGGCAACAGCGGCGAGCCCGTCGATAGCACGGCGCGCAGCTCCGGCAGGCGGAACTCGTCGCCGGGCCGCACGCCGGCTTTTTCGAGCGCCGAAATGTATTTCGCGCTGGTGCCGAAAACGCTCAACCGTTCGCGTTCCGCGATTTTCCACAAGCCGCGGCCGTCATCGAAAAACGGCGAGCCGTCGAACAGCACGAGGGCGCTGCCGTGAGCCAGCCCGCTGGCGAGCCAGTTCCACATCATCCAGCCGCAGGTCGTGAAATAAAACAGCCGGTCGCGCGGGCCCAGATCGCAATGCAGGGCGTGCTCCTTCACATGTTGCAGCAAAGTGCCACCGTGCCCATGCACGATGCATTTCGGCACGCCCGTCGTGCCGGACGAGTACATGACGAACAGCGGGTGGTCGAAATCGACGGCCTCGAACACAAGTTCGTCGGTTCCGTGACCGAAGTCGCTCCAACGCGTGCCGTTCGTAACGCGCGCCACAGGGTCGGCCCCGTCGATAAATTCCACGATCACGGTTTTCACGACGCTCGGCAGACGCGCGACGACGTCGATCACGGTGGGAACGACGTCGATGCGCTTGCCGCCGTACAGATAGCCGTTCGTCACGAACAGCACCTTGGGATCGATCTGGCCGAAACGATCGACGACGCCGTTGGCGCCGAAGTCGGGGGAACAGGACGACCAGACGGCGCCGATGCTCGTTGCCGCGAGCATCGCAACAATGGCCTCCGGACAATTCGGCAGGACACCGGCGACGACATCGCCTTTCGTGACGCCGGCCGCCCTGAGCCCCGCCGCCGCAGTCGCAACCGCGCTCCTCAGTTCGTTGTGGCTGAGCTCGCTGCGCTTGCCGTCCTCGCCGCAAAATACGATCGCCGGGCGATTGTCGACGTGACGCAGAAGATGCTCGGCGTAGTTGATGCGGCTTCCGCGGAACCAGCCCGCGTCCATGATGTCGTCGGGGTGACTCAGCACTTCCGACGCGGCGGTGCTGAAACGGATGTCGCAAAAACTCGCGAGCGCCTTCCAGAACGCCGCCAGGTCATCGACCGACCAGCGATAGAGCGCATCGTAGTCGTCGAAGCCCAACGCCGTCATGAAGCGATACATCGAAGTAGCGCGCCGCCGGCTTGCTGCTGGCTCCCAGATGATCGGATTGGCTTTCATTTGTTGAAACGATGGTTCGGGGCCACGGGGTTACGGTATCCCGATCGGCAGGCCGATGTCCACGCATTGACGCGGCGCCCGGCATCGCCCAAGCTTGCAACGAGGTACGGCGCAGACATCAGAGGCTCGACGAAACCTTGAACGGCATCATCATCGGCATCCTGCTCGCTGCGTTGGCAATCGCACTCGCCGGTGGCTGGTGGTTCTTTCGCGCCAGGCCGGGCCGTCCGGTGCCGGCTGTTCTGCGCCGCGGCCAGCCGCTGCCCGATTTCAAGGCGATCGACGAACAGGGCGACCCTGTGCGCTCGACGGAATTGCACGGCTCGCCGAGTGTACTGCTGTTCGTACGCGGCAGCTGGTGCCCGTTCTGCAGCTCGCAGGTCGCGAATCTGACGCGCTATTACAAGGATATCGTCGATCTCGGCGCACGGCTCATACTCGTGTCGCCGAAGCCGCTCGAAACGACCCGCCGCGTCGCGGAGTTTTTTGAAGTCGAGTTCGATTTCTGGCTGGATGACTCGCTCGCTGTCGCCCGTCAGATCGGCCTCGTGCACACCGAAGGCGTACCCGGCGACTTCAGGAAAGAATACGGCGGTGACACGGTCTGGCCGACGGCGCTGGTCGTCGATGCGGCCGGAATCATCAGCTACGTCAAGCT
>JBFISV010000292.1:0-3674 GCA_041608415.1 Woeseiaceae bacterium | reverse complement strand
GATGGCCAGGTTGAGTTTCAAGTCGCGGGCTTTTCGTCAGGCAGACTGATCGAGATGCAGGCCATTGTATATGTTTTCGGCCAGCGCACGGCCGATGCCGCGAACTTTGACGAGATCGTCGACGCCGGCACTCACGACGCCCTGCAAACCGCCGAACTGGCGCAACAACTCTCGCCGTTTCTTCGGCCCGAGCCCCGGGATGCTCTCCAGCGCCGAGGTATTGCGTGCCCTCGCGCGGCGCTGGCGGTGTCCCGTGATTGCGAACCGGTGCGCCTCGTCGCGAATCTGCTGGATGAGCAATAATGCCGGCGAGTCGGCTGCCGGCACGAGCGGCCGGCGCCGGCCCGGCACGAACAGTGTTTCCGCACCGGGCTTTCGCGCCCTGCCCTTCGCGACCGCCACGACCGCGAGCCAGCCCAGTTCGAGTTCGGCCAGCACTTGAACGGCTTTCGCGAGCTGACCCTTGCCGCCGTCGACGAACAGCACGTCGGGCATCGGTACCTCGCCCTTTTTTACGCGCGCGTAGCGGCGCCGAAGCGCTTCCGCGATGGCGCCGTAGTCGTCGCCCGCCGAGTCCGGGGTCAGGTTGAAGCGCCGGTAATCGCTTTTCATCGGCCCGGCCGAGTTGAACACGACGCAAGACGCAACCGTCGCCTCGCCCGACGTATGGCTGACGTCGAAACACTCGATCCGCTCGGGCGGTTCGTCCAGTTCCAGCGCCTCGCCCAACGCCCGGAATTGCCGCCGGATCGTCGCGTTGCTCGCGACTTTCAGGCCCAGGCCGTTTTCCGCGTTGGTTTTCGCCATGTCGAGCCAGCGCTGCCGGTCGCCCCTGACGCGGTGTCGAATCTCGACTTTGTGTCCCGCGCGTTGCGTGAGCGTTGCCGCGAGCACGGCGGCGTCCTCGATGTCGGCGTCGAGAATGATCTCCCGCGGCGCATCCCGCCCGAGGTAGTACTGCGCGACGAAACCGTTCAGCAGGCGCTGCTTGTCGCTGTCGCCGTGCGAGCGCGGGAAATGGTCGCGGCTGCCGATGACGGTGCCGTTGCGAATGAACAGAATCGTGACGCAGTGAATCGCGCCGTTCGATGCAAAACCGATGACGTCGAGATCCTTGCCTGCCGCGCGCGACACGAGCTGCCGGGCTTCGACTTCCTTGAGTTTCGCAATCTGGTCGCGATAGCGCGCCGCCTGCTCGTAATTTCTTTGCGCCGACGCGTCTTCCATGCGCTCAATGAACGTGGCAACGACAGTCCGGTTCTTGCCATCGAGAAACTGCATCGCAGCGTCGAAGTCCCTGGCATATTGTTCCTGCGATATGTAGCCGACGCAGGGCGCGGTACAACGCTTGATCTGGTACTGAAGACAGGGTCGCGAGCGATTGCGAAAGAAGCTGTCCTTGCAGGGCCGGATCAGGAACAGCTTCTGCAGCTCGCTCAAGGTCCGGCGGACCGCCGACGTGCTCGGGTACGGGCCGAAGTAACGCCCCTTGCCCTTGCGCGCCCCGCGATGAAAGCGCAGTCGCGGAAACGCGTGGTCCGTCGAGGCGTAGATGTACGGGTAGCTCTTGTCGTCGCGCAGTATGATGTTGAAGTACGGCTTGTGCTGCTTGATGAGGCTGTATTCGAGCAGCAGGGCCTCCGCTTCGGTGTTGGTCACCGTCACTTCGACGCGCACAGCCTTCGCCATCATCGCCGCGGTCTTCGGCGCCTGCTGGCTGCGCTGGAAATAGCTGGACACACGTTTTTTCAGGTCACGCGCCTTGCCGACGTAGATTACTTTGTGCTTCGCATCGAGCATGCGGTATACGCCCGGGCGGTGCGTCAGGCCCAGAACGAAGGATTTCGGCTCGAACGGTGTGTCGTCGCTCACTTGAACCATGCGCCGGCTGCTGATTGCGGCGATTCTACACAACCGCCGACAAAACCGGCGATACAACCGGCGATACAAGCGGCGATCAGACTGGGCAAACCGCGATCGCCGGTTCGCGACGGACCGTCGCGCGCCGGGTCCGTGCCCGACCCGCCTCGGCTAACGGGAGCGCTGCGAGAAGGCAATCCGGCGGAGAGATTGTCGCCGACCGGACGGCTCCGCGACCGTCCCCCGGCAGGTCGAGGTCGCCGCGGCTTCGCGGCCGGAGACACCGCCTGCCGCACGCTTTCGGCGGTCTTGCCGGAGACGATTTGCGTGTAGAATTGTCCCCTCAACAGGGGCCGTAGCTCAGCTGGGAGAGCGCCGCGTTCGCAATGCGGAGGTCGGGAGTTCGATCCTCCTCGGCTCCACCAATCCACTTCGTTCGCGCCGGCCTCGTGCCAAGAGCGACGTGCCGTCGTTGTGGGCCCGCCGCGGTCACTGGATCGCGATACGGGCGCGGACGTCAGCCAATTTTATGCCTCGAGCAGCGCTCGCGCGCGCGCAAAAATCGCTTCGAACATCGCGGGCGTCAGGCGGCGCGTGTTGGTGTTGTAGCGGCTGCAATGGTACGAATCGAGAAGGTACAGATTCCCTAGCTCATGCAGCGCATCGTGGCCGAATTTGAACGTGGCCTGCCGCAATCCGCGTGCCTTGACGACGGCGCGGTGCGCAATGCCGCCGAGCGCGACGATGAGCGCTCCATCGGGCAGCGCGTCGAGTTCGGTCGCGAGGTAGCGGTTGCAGGTGTTGATTTCGGCGCCGACCGGCTTGTTGTCCGGCGGCAGGCATTTGACGGCGTTCGTGATGCGGCAGTCGATCAATTCCAGCGGGTCGTCTGCGGCAAGCGATTCCGAATGCGACGCGAAGCCGAAGCGATGCAATACCTCGTACAACAGGATGCCGGCATGATCGCCGGTGAACGGCCGGCCCGTGCGATTCGCGCCGTGCATGCCGGGCGCGAGTCCGACGACGAGCAGACGCGCCGCGCGATCGCCGAACGGCGGCACGGGCCCGCAATGATAGGCGGGATGACGTGTCTTGACGCCGTCGAGAAAGTTCGCGAGCCGCGGGCAGTCGCGGCAGTCCGGGTCGAAGATGCTCGCGTCCACCCTCAGTCTTGCATGTGCCGGATCACGGCACGGCCGAATCCCCGGGTGCCGACCAGGCGTGCGCCGGGCACGAGTTTCTCGAGTTCGCTTTCGACTTCTTTCTTGTCGTGCGTACGCGCTCTACGTCTCGGAGCGCGTATGGCTTTGCGCAGGCGCGCGAGGTCGAACGTCAGTTCGCCGGCCTTGATCGTGCCCGCGACCCCCTTGATGATGAGGTCGGCCGCTTCGGTCCAGCCCATGTAGCGCAGCATCATCTCGGCCGACAATATCAGCGAGCCGGGGTTGACGCGGTTCTTGCCGGCAAAGCCCGGAGCCGTGCCGTGGGTGGCTTCGAACACGGCGACGGCGTTGCCGATATTCCCTCCCGGCGCGATACCGATGCCGCCCACCTGCGCCGCGAGCGCATCCGAAATGTAATCGCCGTTGAGGTTGAGCGTGGCGATGACGTCATAGTCCTCCGGCCGCAGCAGGATCTGTTGCAGGAAATTGTCGGCAATCACGTCCTTGATCACGATGTCGCGATCCGTCACCGGGTTTGCGAATTTCAGCCACGGCCCGCCGTCGATTTCCGTCGCACCGAATTCCGCTTTGGCCATCTCGTAGCCCCATTTGCAGAATGCCCCCTCGGTGTACTTCATGATGTTGCCTTTG
>JBFISV010000291.1:0-3692 GCA_041608415.1 Woeseiaceae bacterium | reverse complement strand
GCGGGCAATTCCACGACGTCGCCCTTGGGACTTAACGCGTAAACGCGGTCTTCGAATACGTCTTCCCGGATCTGCTCGAGCAGGTCGCTGCCGTCGTTCGCCGGCTCGAGCAATTGGCGCAAAAAACGAATCTTGTGGTCGAACGCGGCCGGCGTGCCGCCGCCTTCCTTGTAACGCCAGTGTGCCGCGATGCCGAGTTCGGCCGCGCGGTGCATTTCGAAGGTACGAATCTGAATTTCCAGCGTCTTGCCGGACGGTCCGACGACCGCCGTGTGCAGCGACCGGTAGTCGTTATCCTTGGGGTTGGCAATGTAATCGTCGAATTCGCCCGGCAGGTACGACCAGAGTTTGTGCACGACGCCCAACGCCGCATAGCAATCTTTGACGTCGTTCACGAGGACCCGGACGGCGCGAATATCGAACAGCGCTTCGAGGCCACGATTCTTGCGCTGCATTTTTCGCCAGATACTGTAAATATGCTTCGGCCGCCCGCTGATTTCGGCCGCGATGTTTTCCTGCGCGAGTTCGTCCTTGAGCGTGCTCTTGACCCGCTCGATAAATTGCTCGCGCTCTGCGCGTTTCTCGTTGAGGGCCCGTGCAATCGAGCTGTAGGTGTCGGGCTCGAGGTAGCGAAAGGCGAAGTCCTCGAGTTCCCATTTGAGCTGCCAGACGCCGAGCCGGCTCGCGAGTGCGGCGTAGATTTCTCGGGTTTCGAGCGCCAGGGCCTGTTGCACCTCACGCGGGTGTTTTTTTGCCTGTCTGAGGCGGTGAAGTTGTATCGCGATGCGCACCAGCACGAGCCGCACGTCGGACACGACGGCCAGCAGCATCTTGCGCAAGGCCTCGGACTGCTGCACGGCGAGCGCCTCCCCGGGCGCCCAGTCTGCCGGCAACTCGAACTGAGACAGTCGTTCCAGTTCTATAATGAGTCGAGAAAGGCTTTCTAGCGCATTGTTTTCTAAATGGGTATTGTTAATCAACCCGGTACGAAACAGGGGATAGAGGCGCACCGCGGCCAGCACGTCGCCGGACAGCCCCAGCGGTTCGACGATGCGCACGACGTCCCGTCCCTCGGCGACGGCGGACGCGGCTGCGGGCGTGTCGGGCAGCCGCTCGATGAGTGCATCCACCGATTCGGCGAGACCGTCCCGGTCGACCTCGGGCAGCCCGGTTTCGGGTATCGCGGTAGACATTTGGCGTAAGCGGCTCGTTGTGCCAGCGTCCCAATAAACCGTTATCATACGCGCAGTTTCCGGCCTTGTGGCGCGGCCGGGACGGCGTGCTTGGCGCAGCGCTCCGTGGCGGCTCGGCCGACCACCCGCATTCTTCGATTCGACGACGTCGACGGTTTCAGCGTACCCGGCAGGAGAACATGGCAGGACATAGCAAGTGGGCGAACATCCAGCACAGGAAAGGTGCCCAGGACAAAAAGCGCGGCAAGTTGTTCACGAAGCTGATCCGCGAGATCACGGTTGCGGCGAAAATGGGCGGTAGCGACGTGAATGCGAATCCCCGGCTGCGGCTCGCGATCGACAAGGCGAAGGCCCAGAGCATGCCCAAGGACAATATCGAGCGCGCGATCAAGCGCGGCGCCGGCGAGACGGACGGCGCCGATTACCAGGAAATCCGTTACGAGGGCTATGGTCCGGGCGGTACGGCCGTAATGGTCGATTGCCTCACGGACAATCGCAACCGCACCGTGGCGGAAGTACGGCACGCATTTTCGAAATTCGGCGGCAATCTCGGTGCCGACGGCGCGGTCGGCTATTTGTTCAATCACGTCGGCCAGCTCATCTATCCGGCGGGAAGCGATGCCGAGGCGATCATGGACGCGGCCGTCGATGCAGGCGCGGAAGACGTCATCGTCGACGAAGACGGCTCGGTCGAGGTGCTGACCGAGCCCGGCGAATACGATGCGGTGCGCAGGGCGATGCGCAAAGCAGGACATGAACCCGACAGCGCGCAATTGACCATGCGCGCGTCGATCAATGCCTCGCTGGACGCCGATGCGGCGACGTCGATGGTCAGCATGCTCGAAATGCTCGAAGATCTCGACGACGTGCAGGAGGTCTACTCGAACGCGGACATCTCCGACGACATCCTGGCCGGGTTATAGAGACTGACATTGGACGACGGCAAGCGCATTCTCGGCATCGACCCCGGTTCCCGCCTGACGGGTTTCGGGGTCGTCGATTTCGCCGGCAGTCAGCCGACCTACGTCGCGAGCGGGACGGTAAAAAGCCTCGACGGCGACTTCCCGGCGCGGCTGCGACAGATATTCGATTCCGTGGGTGAAATCGTCCACGCGTACGCACCCGATGTCGTCGCTATCGAATCGGTGTTCATGCACAAAAACGCCGCCAGCGCACTGAAGCTCGGCCAGGCGCGCTCGGCGGCGCTGTGCGCGACGTTTGCGGGCAACGTCGAAGTACACGAATACGCGCCGCGCGAGATCAAGCAGGCCGTGGTGGGCAACGGCTCGGCGACGAAGGAGCAGATTCAGCACATGATCGTGTCGCTGCTGTATCTCGAATCGGCGCCGGCAGCCGATGCGGCCGATGCACTGGCGGTGGCGCTGTGCCATGGCCACCAGCGGCGTATTCGGCAATCGCTAGCACTGCACGCCGTGGCGACGGAAGGCCGATGATCGGTTCCTTGCGCGGCCGGCTGACCTTCAAGCAGGCGCCGGCGATCATCATCGAATGCCGGGGCGTCGGCTACGAGGTCGAGACGCCGATGTCGACGTTTTTCGAATTGCCGGCCGTCGGCCAGGACCTGTTCCTGTTCACGCACCTGCTGGTTCGCGAAGACGCGCAGATTCTTTACGGTTTCGCGACCGAAGAGGAGCGCGCGCTGTTCCGCACGCTCCTGAAGGTGCGCGGCATCGGTGCGCGGATCGCGCTCGCGATTCTGTCGGCGATGAGCGTCGGTGACTTCAATCGATGCATCGAGTACGAGGACACGGCGTCGCTCGCCAAAATTCCCGGCATTGGCAAGAAAACCGCCGAACGGCTGATCGTCGAAATGCGCGACCGCATCGAAGTGGCGCCCGCCGGCGCTGCCGCGGCAAGGGTGCCGCATGGCGCCCGGTCGGAGGCGGTCGACGCACTCGTGTCGCTCGGCTACAAGCCGGCCGAGGTCAACAGGCTCATAGCGAAGCTCGATGTCGACGGGCGCTCGGCCGAAGACATCATTCGGCTCGCTTTGCGGCAGGCGGCGGGCTAGCGCATGGCCAGCATCGAGCACGAGCGAATCACGAGCGCGGAGCCGAAATCCGGCGATCGCGTATTCGAACGTGCGATACGCCCCAAGACACTCGTCGACTATGTCGGCCAGCCGGGCGTGAAACAGCAGATGGGAATATTCATCGAGGCGGCGCGCCGGCGCAGCGAAGCGCTCGATCACGTGCTGATATTCGGGCCGCCGGGTCTCGGCAAGACGACGCTTGCGCATATCGTTGCAAACGAGATGGGCGTCAATCTGCGCCAGACCTCGGGACCCGTGCTGGAGCGGCCTGGCGACCTCGCGGCGATACTCACGAATCTCGAACCCAACGACGTGCTTTTCGTCGACGAGATCCATCGCCTCAGTGCCGTGGTCGAAGAGGTGTTGTATCCCGCGCTCGAGGACTTCCAGCTCGATATCATGATCGGCGAGGGTCCCGCCGCACGCTCGATCAAGCTCGACCTGGC
>JBFISV010000290.1:0-3701 GCA_041608415.1 Woeseiaceae bacterium | reverse complement strand
CCGCAGGTGTCGGGCACCGGCCAGCTCACAGACTACGTCATCGGGCCGAAGTTCGGCTTCGAGATACCCGCGATTTCTTTCGCAAACGAAGGCATGGTGACCTACGGCCTTTCGATCGGCTACCAGGAACCGTACGCGCAATACCAGCCCGCGCTCGTCGACCCGCCGGCCGGGGCCGAGGTCGTCGAGGACTGGCGAGTGTTCTACGAGCTCGCCCGGCGCATGCAGCTGCCGCTTGCCTATCGTGGAACGGCATACGACATGCAGAACCCGCCGTGCACGGACGAACTCATCGCGGAATTCGTGAAGCGCAGCCCGGTGCCGCTCGAGCGGGTCAGGGACTTTCCCGAGGGGCACATCTTCCCCGAGCGCTCGCAGCCAGCGGAGCCGCGCGAGCCGTCCTGGCCGCACCGGCTGCAACTCGCGGCGGACGGGATGATGGATGAGTTGCGTGAACTTAGCGGCACGCAGCATGCCGCATCGAACGTGGCGCCCCCGCATGCGCTGGATCTGCTGCTCGTCAGCCGCCGCGAGCATCACGTCTACAATTCCGTGGGCCATGAGCTCGAGGCGCTGAAGAAAAAGCGGCCCTTCAATCCTGCGTACATGAATCCCGGCGACGCCGACAGGCTCGAGGTCGAACCGGGCGATTTCATCGACATCAGTACCGCGACGGGCACGGTGACGGGCCGGGTCGAAATCGCCGAGGACATCCGCCGTGGCGTGATATCGATGAGCCACGGCTTTCCTAACAGGCGCGATACCGGCGACGGTGGCCACGGCACGAGCACGGCCATGCTCATCGATGACGAGACGGAATTCGACCGCCTGAGCGGCCTGCCGCGCATGAGCGCGATTCCGGTTCGTGTCGAGGTCAGCCGCCCGCAATAGCCGCGACCGAGCGGCCGCGCGCTACTGCCGAAGCGGCGCCGTGTGCGCCGAATCGAGGTATTCGTCGAGCGACGTGATCTTGCCGTCCTCGACCTTGACGATAGCGCAGGCCGGCATCGCGAACGCTTCTCCCGATGCGAGCGTGCCGCGCAGCACGTGCTGCTGGTAGTAGCCGCCCGGTATCGGCTCACGGCGCACGATGTCGTAATGCAGGTCGTCGAGTTTGCGATGGATCCACTCGAGCGTCTTGAGGTTGTCCTCGACCGACTGCAGCTGCTGGTCGAAGTTGTGCCAGAGACGCGCATCGCTCGCATACAGCGACCTCACGGCGTCGAGATCCTTCTCCTCCAGCGCCTGCATGAATCGCGCGCCGATCGTGAGCGCTGACTCGGCGTCGATCACGCGGACGCCTCCTCTTTTTTCCTGTTGTCCATTTCGAAATAGTCACGCCATTTCGCGACCTTGTCGCCGTCGAATTCGAAAATTCCCATGTAGGGATGCGCGATCCGCTCGCCGGTACGCTGGTCGGTATATTCCTCGTAGCCCTCGACGAACAGGCAATCCCCGGTCTCGGCATGACGATCGATGCGCCACTCCACGTCGGCGGCGATCGTCTCGTAAGAGTTCAGGAACTTCTGCACCCACTCTTTGCCGATCAGCGGGCGGGAGCCGACGTGGTAGTGATATTCGATGTCGTCGGCGAGATGGCTCAGGAAGGCCTCGTGGTCCCCGGCCAGGCTCGCTTCCCTCAATGCTTCGACAATGCTCATTTTTCGTGACATGCGATCCTCCCTCGTCGTTATTCGGCGTCGTGAACGGCCGTCAGAAACCAAGCTGGCGTGCGGCGAGATCGCTCAAGACCTCTTCGGTGCCGCCGCCGAGCGCAAAAATACGCGCTTCACGGTAGATGCGCTCGACGCGCGATCTGCCCTGGTAGGCCTCGCCGCCGACGACGTGCATCGCGTCGCGGGCACAGCGTTCGAGCACGCCCGTCGCATGCACTTTGAGCATGCACAGGTCGGCAATCGGAGCCTCGCCGTTTTCGAAACGCCAGACGCACTGGTCGAGATAGCCGTAGGCGGCATGAATACGCCGCACCATCGCGATCAGAAGGTGGCGAATCTTCTGATGATCGATGAGCCGCCTGCCGAACGCGTGGCGCGCCTGCGCCCAGGCTATCGCGTCGGCGGCCGCGACGCGCGACATCGCAAGTGTCGCCGCTACGCCGCTGAATCGTTCGACGTTGAACTGGTCCGTGAGGCAGCGGAATGCCTGGCCGGCCTCGCCGACCAGGCGGTCCCCGGGTACCCGGACGTCATCGAAGCGAATCGTGGCGTTGCTCGCGCTGTACCAGCCCAGACCCGCCACCGGCTGCATGCTGATACCGGGGCTTGCCGCGTCGATCAGCAGCAGCGACAGGCCGCCGATGCCCTCCCCGCCCGTGCGCACGACCGTAAGCAGGTGGTGCGCACGCGTCGCGCCCGAGATCAGGGTTTTCGTGCCGTTGACGTGGTATTGGCCGGCGCGCAGTTCGGCCGCGGTCGTCAGCCGCGCAACGTCCGAGCCTCCGCCCGGTTCCGTGACCGCGAACGCGATGCGCTCGGCGCCCGACAGGACCGAAGTTGCAACGGCGGCCTTGAGTTCGTCAGAACCGTAGCGAACGACGGGCGGCAGGCCGATCCAGTGCGTGGCGAGATCGGCAAAAACGACGCCCGAACCGAGCCGATGGAGTTCCTCGGCAAAGATGATGCGGTGATACAGGCCGGCCTCGTCCTCCCAGCCGCCGAGTTCCGCGGGAAAGCCGAAGCCCAGGAGCCCGGCCCGGGCGGCTTCGCCGTACAGCGAATCGGGAAAAGTACCGGCCGCGCTCCAGTCGTCGATGTGCGGCGCGATGCGCGCATCGACGAAGTCGCGCAACCGCTGCCGCCACTCGTCGTGTTCCTGCGCGAGGCCCGCCGCAGCCGGACGCAGGCCGTCAAAGTCGAGTTGAGATGCTTCGATTTCCGACACGTGTTGTTTCTCTTATCGGCGTGCGCGCCACGCAAGCGACTCACTTGCTTTACGGGACTAAGGCATGGTACCACAGGGCCTGCGAGCCACAGACCCCGACCCGGCTGCAGGCCGACCCGAAGCCCTTGATGAATGGCCCATGTTGAATGAATTCCTCTCCGTAGCCGCGATGAACGCGGCGCTCGTGCTCGTCATGATGCTCGCGTTGTGGGCACTGAGCGTGGCGCTACGGGACTCGAGCATCGCCGACATTTTCTGGGGCCTCGGGTTCGTCGTCATCGTCGCCTTCACCTGGTTCGTCTCCGATGGCGTCGACGCGAGACGCCATCTCGTCGCGGCCCTCGTCGCGATCTGGGGCATTCGCCTCGGCGCCTACATCGGCTGGCGCAACTGGGGCGCCGAGGACCCGCGCTATGCGCGGCTGCGGCAGCACGTCGAATCGCAGGGCGGCAATTACGCAATCCACAGTCTCGTGCACATTTACCTGCTGCAGGGAACCTTCATGTGGCTCGTGAGCCTCGTCCTCATCTTCTCGATGGTCGTCGATACGCCCGCGACCCTGGGCTGGCTCGCCTGGCTCGGTGCAGCCATTTGGCTCGTCGGCATGTTTTTCGAGACCGTCGCGGACCTGCAGCTCAGCCGCTTTCGCGGCGACCCGGCAAACGACGGCAAGATCCTGGACCGCGGTCTGTGGCGCTACACGCGGCATCCGAACTATTTCGGCGAAGCGTGCGTCTGGCTCGGGTTTTTCCTGATCGCGATCGAAAACCCGTGGGGTGCGATCACCGTCGTGAGCCTGG
>JBFISV010000289.1:0-3706 GCA_041608415.1 Woeseiaceae bacterium | reverse complement strand
TGCAGCACCGACGAACCGCCCAAAACCGGCCAGTCGCCGCCGCCGCAGGAGAGCGCCGCCACGCAGCTGGCCGAGCTCGTCGAGGAATTCTACCAGCGCGGACTCGAACTCAATCCACTGAGCGCAACCCAGGTCGGCGACGACCGATTCGACGACCGCATCGCGAATTCGATCGGACCCGAGTACATCGCGACACAGGAGGCCATGGACGAAGAGTTTCTCGGGCGACTCCTCGCGATCGATCCGAGTGGACTGACCGGCCAGGACCGGCTGACCTACGAGGCGTTCAGGCTCAGCCGCGAAAACGCGATCGCCGGGCAACAATTCCCGGACCACCTGCAGCCGCTCAACCAGTTTTTCTCGATGCCCAACTTTTTCGTGCAGCTGGGCAGCGGCGCATCGATACATCCGTTCAGAACGGTCAAGAATTACGACGATTTCCTGAGCCGGATCGATGACTACGTCGTGCTCAACGACCAGATGATCGTCAACATGAAGCTCGGCATGGAACAGGGGATCGTGCAGCCGCGCATTCTCATGGAGAAGACACTGCCGCAGCTTGCCTCGCAGCTCGCCGAAAACCCGGAGGACAGCGCCTTCTACAGGCCGGTCGCTAACATGCCGGCGGAGTTCAGTGAAGCCGATCGCGAGCGGCTTACCGCAGCCTACCGCGACGCGATCGGTAGCAAGATCGTTCCGGCCTACAGGCGTCTGTACAACTTCATCGGCGACGAATACATGGCTGCAACGCGGGAATCGGTCGGACTCTCGGAGCTGCCCGGCGGCGCCGCGTGGTACGCGCACCTGGTCAGGACGCGCACGACGACCGACCTGACGCCCGACGAAATCCACCAGATCGGGCTTGCCGAGGTCGCACGGATTCACGAAGAAATGAAGGGGGTCATGGCGGAGGTCGGCTTCGCAGGCGACCTCGACGATTTTTTCGACTTCCTGAACACGGACGACCGGTTTTATTTCGATGAGCCCGAGCAGCTCATTCAGGGCTATCGCGACATGTCGGCCCGGATCGAGTTACTCGCCAAAAACCTGTTCGACGTGTTTCCGAAGACCGGATTCGAGGTCCGCCGCGTCGAAGCGTTTCGCGAAAAGTCCGCGAGCGGCGGATCGTACATGACCGGCACGCCGGACGGCGCACGTCCCGGCGTGTTTTATGCCAATGCCTATGACATCAAGGCGAGGCCGATCTGGGCCATGGAGTCGCTGTTCCTGCACGAAGCGATACCCGGGCACCATTTTCAGCTGTCCATTCAGCAGGAGGTCGAGGACCTGCCCAGCTTTCGGCGCTTCGGCGGTTACACCGCGTTCATCGAGGGCTGGGGCCTCTACGCCGAGACGCTGGGCAAGGAACTGGGCGTTTACACCGATCCCTACCAGTATTTCGGCGCACTGAATGCGGAACTGTGGCGATCGATTCGACTCGTCGTCGACACCGGCCTGCACGCGAAGGGCTGGAGCCGGCAGGACGTCCTCGATTACATGTACGAGAACTCGGCGGTCAAAGAGGCACGCGCCGTCAGCGAAGCCGAACGTTTCATCGCCATCCCCGGGCAGGCGCTGGCCTACAAGATCGGGCAGCTGAAAATTCGCGAACTGAGAACGCGTGCGGAGAATGCACTCGGCGACCAGTTCGACGTCAAGGAATTCCACAAGCTCGTCCTCATCGACGGCGCGCTGCCGCTGGCGCTGCTCGAGACCAAAGTCGATCGCTGGATTGCCGGGCAGGTATGACGCTTGCGACTGCCGAGCCGGCACGTGCCGCTGAATCGCTGCGCCCTCGCTGCCCGCATGCCGTCGTCCCTCGCCGTGATTGCAGCCCGAAACCGGCGACGATGTCGGCGTTATTCGGCAAAACGGGCGACGTACCGGTCGCCCGCCTACAGGGCACGGGCTGGATGAGTTGCTGCGAATGACCGAAATGGCGCCGGTGTCGTCGACTGGTCGCATAGACGTCATCGATGCGTTCAGGGGCTTCGCACTCGCAGGCATCGTACTGGCGCATATGGTCGAGCAATACATGGGCGCTCAGCCGCCGGCGGATCTGATGGCCAGTCTCACGCCCGGCATTTTCGACAAGATCGTTTTTGGACTCGTGCAGTTCTTCGTCGTCGGCAAGTTTTTCGCGCTGTTTTCGTTTCTGTTCGGGCTGAGCTTCTTTATCCAGATGGATCGCGCCGCCGCAAAAAGCGTCGATTTTCGCGGCCGATTCATCTGGCGTCTCGCGATTCTGTTCCTGATCGGGTACGTGCACTCGCTGTTTTATCGCGGCGACATTCTGACCATCTACGCGCCGCTCGGCCTGCTGCTCGTGCTCTTTTACAACGTGAGAAGCGACCTGATTCTCGCACTCGCGGCCATCATCGTTGCCGGCGCGGGGCGCTACGCGGTATTCGCGCTGCATGGAGACGGCACGATCCTCCCGTACGGAGACGGCGACGCGGAACTGCCCCGTAACGCGGCCTATTTCGAAGCCCTGCGGAACGGTTCGCTCCGCGACGTGTTCGCGGCCAACGCGGTGCACGGACACCTGCTCAAGCTGGAATATCAGATCGGCCATATCGGCCGCTGGTACCTGACCTTCGCCTACTTCCTGCTCGGGCTGTGGGCCGGGCGGAGCCGCCTGTTTCTGCGCATCGACGACCTGCACAGAACTTTCAAAAAGACGCTGTGGGTCGCGCTGGCCTGCGCCGCCGGATCTCTCGTGCTGGCGGGTTTTCTGTTCAGCCTGGTTGTCGTGCCGGATGAAGGCCCGCAGTTCGATCGCTGGCCTGCCATGTTCGCGCTGACGGCTTTCGACTTTTTCAACTTGAGCCTGTCCGTTGTCTATCTGTGCGGCTTCGTACTGATCTTCCGGCGGCCTGCGGGGGGCAGAATGCTCGCCAAGCTGGCGCCATACGGTCGCATGGCTCTGAGCAACTACGTCATACAGACGCTGCTCGGGACGTTCCTCCTCTATAACTGGGGTCTCGGATTGATCGGGCGACTCACGAACTCCGACACGTTGCTCATCGCGCTCGCCGTCGTCGCCCTGCAGGTCGTGCTCTCGACTCTCTGGTTGCGACGCTACCGCTTCGGACCGCTGGAGTGGCTGTGGCGGTCCGGAACCTACCTGCGCTGGCAGCCGTTGCAACGGTGAACCCAGTCAATCAGCATGTCGTTGCTTCGGGTTGCTCCGAAATTTGTTCCAGGTAGGGTAGCCCCGCCCTACCCAGGCGGTTCTCGCTCTCGGGGGTACCGCGATGCCCAGAACCCGCGACACGACGGTGAACCCAGTCAATAAAGGCGACGCGCCGTCACCTTGCCGCAGAGTTTGCCCGTGTAGGGTAGCCACGGTGCAATCAAGCGGCGCTCGGCTTCGGGGGTACCGCGATGCCCAGAAACCGCGACACGACGGTGAACCCGTCGGCCTCAAATGCGAAAGGCCCCGCAGCGCGGGGCCTTTGAGCATTTGGAGCGGGCAAACGGGTTCGAACCGTCGACCTCAACCTTGGCAAGGTTGCGCTCTACCAGCTGAGCTATGCCCGCTTTGGGGTGAGCAATTCTAAGCGCTGGCCCGTGCCTGTCAAGTCAGATCGCCCAGATAAAGACGAACGGCGCGACGAACCAAAGCAGGCCCTTGAAAATCAGGAACCACACGGTCGCCGCCGCGAGGCGGCGCACGAAGACGAAATGGCGGAGGTTAGTCAAC
>JBFISV010000288.1:0-3718 GCA_041608415.1 Woeseiaceae bacterium | reverse complement strand
TCATCAATAATTCCTACGTGCCCGTAAGAAGGGATGGCGACAAACCAGGATCTGCGGACGGCGCATATGTATTCGAGGAGTATCTGCCGACCGGACGATTCACGACCAGAAGTGACGGCGTTGCGGATCCCGAACGGATTCCGGATAAGGTCATTCCGGCCGACGCACACGACATCGAGATACACGGGGGCCTGTTCGGCTGCGGAATCGTAAGGATCGACAAACTTCCGGGAAGAAAAGCGGAAGACGACGGCCCGATCAAGGCGGCGACCGTCGTTGCGGACCCGGACGGTGGAGCGGGCAGCGACGTAGCATGTCCCGATTCGGCAAAAGCGTGCGAGCGCCCGGGCGAAACGCGGTGTGGCGAAATAATCGTCACTTCCAGGGAGGGCTCCCGGATCAGGGTCACATCGGCCGGCGATGTCGTGTCGGAAGGCGAAATCGATCCGGACGATAATCGCCAGCAGCTCGTCGTCACGCCGTTCCGCGACTACACCGACAGCAGCAAGGTTTCCGCTCTGCGTATTGCCAACGAAGGCTCGAGCCGAAGAATTTCATCGGCTGCGGCCACCCCGGCCATGGATTCGCTGATCGACGTCGGCGCGAACGATTGGCTTACGGTAGCGCTTGCGAGCCTGACCGTCGGCCAAAACAACACGTCGGGAAATACCGCGCTGTTGTCGGCGGACGGGCACTTCGACGGGTCGAGTTACACTGACGGCCGGCTCGCCTTCTTCACGAAAGGCATACTGCGCGACAAGTACCGAATCACCGCCCAGCTCGACACCACCGAAGACGAGCTCAGGAACTTGCGCGACAACCTCAAGCGAAAGGATCCGCGCAGGATTTTCCGCCAGCTCGATCCGAACCTGCACTATCCCGTTTACGGAGACGACTCCACGACGACGACCGACGTCGATACGCAGGGCGCCTTTTACGCCCGGATCGACTGGGACCGGAACTCGGCGATGTGGGGCAACTTCAATACCGGCCTTACGGACACGGAGTTCATGCAATACAATCGCTCGCTGTACGGCGCGAAGATCTCGCATGAAAGCTTGGAAACAACGGCTTTCGGCAGTCCGAAGTCGAAAGCCACGGCCTTTACGTCGGAGGCGCAAAGCGTCGCCGCTCACGTCACGTTCCGGGCAACGGGCGGCTCGCTCTATTACCTGCGCAACACCGACATCGTGCAGGGATCGGAAAAGGTCTGGGTCGAAGTACGGCGCCGCGATACCGAACAGGTCATCGAGCGTTCGGTCCTCATCGAGGGCAGGGATTACGAAGTCGACGCGATACAGGGGCGCCTGATCCTGAGCCGGCCCTTGTCACAGGTCGTGAGTGACCGGGAACGCTCGATCATTCGTTCAGCGCCACTCGAAGGCGATGAGGTCTTCCTGCTCGTTGATTACGAACACGTCCCGACAGACTTCAGTGTAGATAATTCGACGTATGGCGGCCGGGCCCAGGCCTGGTTCGGCGATCACGTTGCCATTGGCGCTACGAGCGTCCATGACAGCCGTGACGGCGGCGACTACGCGCTTCAGGGCGCCGACCTGACGTTCCAGCACAGTGCGGGATCGTATCTCCGCGTCGAGCTTGCCGAAAGCGAAGCGCGGCAAAACGACTCGAACTTTATTTCATCAGACGGCGGGCTGTCGTTCGAAAGGCAGTCGTCCGTTGGCCGTGGAGACACTCTCGACGGCAGTGCCACGTCTGTGGAGGCACGCGTCGACCTCGCAGACTTCGGCGAGTCGCTGCACGGCGATCTGCGTGCATGGTGGAAATCGAGGGACGCCGGATTCTCTACCGGACGTCTGGGCCAGGGTGTCGGCGTGAACGACAACGGCTTCGAAATGCATGTGAAGCTCGGTGACGAACTTTCGATCACGGCGGGCCATGCCGACCTCGAGCACGAGCAATCATCACGGCAGCGCGTCACGCGGCTCCAGGTCGAGGGTGAACTCGGCAGCCTCGACGCCGGCGTGGAGGTACGTCACGAGGTCGTCGACGTCGAGGCTTCGGGACGCGGCGCGCCGGTATCGGGGCTGAACGGCGCCTCGAGTGACGGAGAGGCGCTTTTGGTCGGCGCTCGCGTGGGTTACGCCGTCAGCGACGGGATGAGCGTCTACGCGGCAGGCCAGACGGTCGCCGACGACAAGGGCGCTTATAAGAAAAACGATCTGTTGACCGTCGGGGTGCAGACGAAGTTCAGCGACGAGATGTCCGTCAGTTTCGAAGCAAGCGACGGGGACCGGGGCAGCGCATTGACCACGGGATTTGATTACGCGATCGAAAACGGCCTGAACTTCAACGTCTCGGGCGGAGTCGGGTCCGGGGCCATCAGCCAGTTTTCGACGCGGTACGCGATTGGCGAAGGGCACGAGTTGTACGGCAGCTACGCTGTGGATCCGGACCGGACCGACGCCTCGCGTAACCTGCTGACGCTCGGTCAGCGGCGGGCTTTCGGTAATGGCATCGGCATGTTTACGGAATCGCAGTTCGGCAAGGACGATCGATACGCGAGTATCGGCCACGTGTTCGGACTCGAGTTCGAAGGCAAAGACGACTGGCGTTTCAGCGCGTCGATGCAGGCCAGCGAAAATAAACGCGTGGAGTCGGCCTTCGACCGTCGTGCGCTGTCATTCGGAGCGTATCGCAACAAGGACGATCTGAAATTTTCGTCCCGACTCGAAATTCGCGAGGACCAGGGACCGGGCGTGCAGAAACGTCAATACGTTTCCAGCAACAGCTTCACCCACAGACTGAACAGCGATCAGCGCTGGCTCGGCACGCTGAACCTGTCGTGGACCGACGATGAGTTCAACGGCGGGCGCGATGCGCGTTTTGTCGAGCTGGATATCGGGCATGCTTACCGTCCGGTCGACAACGACAAGATCAACCTGATCGCCCGATACGGCTTTCTCTTCGACCTGCCGACCGAGGGCCAGGTCAAGGATCGTCCCGACGAGCGCTCGCACCTGCTCTCGATCGAGGGTATCTACGACCCGAAGAATCGCTGGGAGTACGCAGCGAAGGCGGCCATCCGCAAAGGCGAGCAGCGCACACTGCGCGATTCGGGCCCGTGGCAGTCGTTCGGATTACGGATGGCGGCGGTGAGAGCCCGCTACCAGGTCACGAAAAAGTGGGACGGCCTGGTCGAGTATCGCTGGCTGTCGGATATCGACGGCAGGAATACGAGGCGCGGCGCGCTGGTGGCGATGTATCGGCAGCTTAACCCGCACTTCAAGGCAGGCATCGGCTTCAATTTCAGCGGCTTCGACGACTCGTTACGCCTCGATAGTTACGACAATCGCGGCTGGTACATCGATCTCGTCGGCATGTATTGACGGCTTGCCTGCCAGCCTCAGGGAGCAGGAGAGTACGGTTCGAATGGCGGTGTTTCTTTCGGGCACTGCTGCAGTAGCAGTATTTCCATGTCCGCATAACCCTCACCGAACCCGACCCGGGCCGACGGATAGTGCATCTTGAGGCACGCGACCTTGGCGTTGCCGATCTCCGTTGGCAACGTGATTTGCAGCGGCAAATCGGTCGATTTAACGTCGATTCGAGCCTGCGCCTCGGGGCTCGCCCGTCCCCTGAAGACCTTCACTTTGCCCGAGCCTTCGAGATTTTCGAGCTCGACCCAGATTTCCGCCTCGGGAATCCACAGGAGGTCGTCTTTGGCCATCGGAAAGCGCCGGGAACCGTCGACGAG
>JBFISV010000287.1:0-3720 GCA_041608415.1 Woeseiaceae bacterium | reverse complement strand
CGAGCTGCGCCGCGAGCTCGAGAACTTCGACGACCTGTTCGAATCGATCGATCCCGAGGCGTTCGCGGCGGCATCGATCGGCCAGGTCCACTATGGCGTGCTGCGCGACGGCCGCGAGGTTGCGGTCAAGATACAGTACCCTGACGCCGACCGCATGGTCGAGGCGGACCTCAAGAATCTCAAGGCGCTGCTCGGAAACCTCGTGAGCCTGGTCACCGACATCGACTTCGAACCGATCTGGGAGGAGGTCAGGGAGCGACTGTTCGAAGAACTCGATTATCTCCACGAGGCGGACAACATCCGGCAAATGGCGGCGATGCACGCAGACGTTCCCGCCATCGTCGTTCCCGACGTCGTGTCCGAGGCAACGACCCGGCACGTGCTGACGATGAGTTTCGTCGACGGTATCCCGCCCGATGACGCGGTATCGGATGAATATCCCGATAACCTCAGGGACCAGTGGGGCGCCACGCTGTTCGAGTTCACGATGCGGGGTCTGCTCGAGCACCGCTTCCTGCACGCGGACCCGAACTTCGCCAACTTCGCGTTTCGTGAAGACGGCAAAGTGGTCGTCTACGACTACGGCTGCATGAAACAGATACCAGTGGAGCTCGCGGACGGCTATGCGACATTGTTCGACGCCGTGATCCATCGACGGAACGCAGAGATTCCGAAGATCCTGCGCGGCATGGGCGTCTACAAGGAAGGCGACGCCCCGTTGCCCAGGGCCATGACGGACCCGTACGTCGACCTCCTGCAGGACATCGTGCGCACGTCGCCGCCCTTCACTTTCGGCGAAGACGACACGATCTACGATACGCTGATGGAGCTCGGCAAGGCGAACTGGCAGGACGCAACGGACCTCCGCTTTCCGCGTGACGTCGTCTTCATCGACCGGACGCTGGGCGGCCTGTTCGGGAACCTCGGGAAGCTCGGGGCGACCGGTCCGTGGCGAGAACTGATTCGCAAATACACGCCTCGCGGCTCCGGGATGCGACGACCCAAAAAGCCGGGCCGTCGCGCATCATAAGGAAGATTCAATCACTCAGACGCAAACCCGGCCTCAATCGCACCGCGCCGCCGAGTCCACGCTCGCTGTCAATAGGTACTAGCTATGATTGATGCGCGAGCGTCGAGCCACAAGACTCGAGTGGAGAGGGTATGACCTTGGCCACGGTAAGCCGTGGCTGCGGGTCCTTAGGTAGATGCAATGAAGAAACTGGCCTGGATCGCTGCGCCGCTGTTGCTGCTGGTCCTTGCTGCCATCGCGATATTGCCGCTCGCCGCCAGGTATTATGCCGAGGCCTGGCTGCGAGACCAGGGGGTTGAGGAAGCATCCATTGGCGATATCGACTTCAATCCGTTCACCGGGGTGCTGCGGATCGAGTCGCTCGCTGCGAACGGCGCGAACGGTGAACTGGCCGAAATCGGTCTCGCCGAACTCAACCTGGAATGGATGCAATTGCCGGGCAGGCGGATCCAGCTCGCTGACGTGGCAGTCAGCGCCGGTAGACTCGACATCGAGAGATCAGCCGACAGAGCTGTCGCCGTAGGCGGTTTGCGACTGCCGCTGGAAAATGCCGAGTTGGACGGAGCAGTCCCGTCTGCCGCGGATGAGTCTGTCTGGGGCGTCGGATTTCGCACCGCGCAAATTGACGATATTTCGGTTCGCTACCGTGATGAGGCACTGGAGAGCACGCTGACTCTGGAGCATATCGGCCTCGATCGCTTCGCTACGTGGGCGCCGACAGACAGATCGCGGCTGACCGCGGATCTCAGACTCGATGGCGCCAGACTGGAACTGGAAATAACGGGCGCGCCCCTCGCCGCGGAGCCGCGGATTGCCGCTACCGTTGCCGTCGAGAAATTACAGATGGCGAAGTACCTGGCGCTTTTTGATGTGCCCGACGTCAGCGAAGTCGCAGGCGTTCTATCGCTCGACCTGGATGCCACTATTGACGGCAGGCAGGATCGAAGTCTGTTTGCCAGCGGAGAATTCGCTGTGGAGCTCGAACAGGTGACCGGCACGCTGGAGCCCGCCTCGCTCGAAGCGGACAGCTTCGCCTGGAAAGGCGACATCAGCGCAAGTGTAACCAGCGATTCCGCCAGGCCGGCCGTTTCCGGCAGCAGTGCTCTGCGCATCGGTGGTTTGCGAATCAGCCATCGCGAAAAACCGATACGGCTGCTGACACTGAACGAGTTTCGCCTCGAGGATGCCGAAATTCTTGAATCCGGGGAAATGCAGATCGGGCGCGTCGGGCTGGACGCCCTGGAACTGCTGCGCTACGAGCAGGAAACAGAGCCGGCGCTCACGATTTCCAAAGCGTCGTTTAGGGACATCGGCATTTCGGCCGAAGCGGTCGTCGATATCGAAAAAGTGATCATCGATTCCGCCGTCGTACGGGCCCACCGGGAAAAAAACGGCAGTTTCCGGCTCGTGACGGAGACGGTAGACGACATTGGCACGATGACACGAGCCGCTGCGATCGAGCCTGAACCCGATCAGACGGACGGCCTGGACGAGCAACCAACGGACGGGACCGCGACGCTGTTTCGCATCGGAGAGCTCGACATCCGTGGCCCGAGCAGAATCGCATTCACGGATGAAACGGTTGTTCCGGCTTTTTCCGGGCAATACACGCTGAACAGCTTTCGGCTCATCGAAATGGGCAACATCGACGATGCGCGGCCGGCGCAGATATCGTTCGATATCGAGCAGGACGATTCCGCAAGAATCACGGGTGAGGGTGACTTGCTGCTGTTCGCTGACGAACGTGCTGCCGAACTAAGACTGGACGTGAAGAAATTCGACCTTACACAGATCTCGCCTTACGTTCCCGTCTACCATATCCAACGCGGCCGTCTTTCTCTGGATTCGAAAGCGAACGTGAAGGGCAACCAGCTGCAGGTCTCGAACTTGGTCGAGGTGGAGAAACTGAAGCTCTCCGGCAAGGCCGCCGGCGAGAAAGATATGCTGGGCGAGGGCATGGCGATGCCGCTCGATACGGCGCTCGACCTGCTGCGGGACAGCGACGACCGCATTCGACTCGAGCTACCGATTTCCGGCAGTCTGACCGATCCTGAATTCGGTACCGCGGATGTGCTTCGGGTTGCAATGCAGAATGCCATGCAGAAGGCGGCGATCAGCTATGCCAAGAATGCGCTACAGCCGCTGGGAACGATCATGTTCGTCGCCAAGCTCGCCGGGCAGGCATCCCGGCCGCGATTCAAGCCTTTGGCGTTCGGCGCCGGCGATGACGATCTCTCGGGCGAAGCGACGGCATATCTCGACAAGATCGCCGGGCTGATGAGGGATCGCCCGGCGCTCACTATTACGTTTTGCGGCGTATCGTCGATCGAGGATCTGCAATACATGCGCGCGCAGGTCGTGTCACCGACAGCAGAAACGATAGAGGCCGGCGCGGAAGCGCCGGAAGGCAGCGATGTTGCGCCGGTGACAGCGCTTCCGACCTTCGACGCAGAACGCATCCAGCTGGCACAGTCCCGCGGCAATGCCGTCCACGACTACCTGACCGGGAAGCATGCGATCGATGCCGAGCGCCTGTTCCGCTGCCGGCCCGAGGTGGAAGAACAGGATGGGGACGGTCCCAGAGTAGAGATCACCCTCTAGCCCGGATGTTGCACCAATGATCGCGACTCTGGCGCGGGGTTCGTGTGTCTGAGGGCAGGCCTGGAGCGAAAGTCATAGCAATAGCTATG
>JBFISV010000286.1:0-3720 GCA_041608415.1 Woeseiaceae bacterium | reverse complement strand
TGGCGTCCGGCGTGTCCGGCCCGGGTAAATCGGCCAGCCCCGTGGCCCAGTCGATCAGCAGGCCCTCCAGGGTCGCCTGCACGTTATAAGAACCCGCCGGCTTGCCGCGCAGCCGATTAATTATGTCTAAATAGCAAAACAGGTTTCGGCTGTCTATGCGCTGCAGCACAGAATCGGAAATGCCGTGTTCCCGGACGCTTTTACCGCCCACCATCTGCCTCGCGAGCGCCGCCACGGTCCGTGCCAGCCATTCGAGCACGACCGCGGCGTCCAGTTTCGCCCATGCCGCAGCCACGTCGATGGGCGACGCGTTCTGCGCTGCAACGGCGGCGAAGTCCCGCGCGAGCGCGCTGGTCGTGTCGATCCGTTCGGCGGCTGCAATGGCGCCTAGCGGCGCGAAGCCCGCGGCCCTGAGGGGCTCCGCCCAGCTGTTTCCGGGCGACAGCCGATCAAGCCATTGCAAACCGATGTTCTCGCCCGGTGCCACGATATCGAGCCGCTGGCAGCGGCTGAATATCGTCGCCGGGAGTCGATCGCTGCGGTCGGCGACGAGCACCAGCAGCGCATCGCCACGCGGTTCCTCGAGCGTCTTCAGCAGGCTGTTGGCCGCGCTGTGGGTCATGCTGTTGGCCGGTTCGATAACCGCGACCTTGCCACGGCCCGAGTAGCTCGTCAGGCTGAACTCGTTGACCAGCGTCCGGATCTGGTCGATCAGAATCGAGACCTTGTCCTCCGGCGGCGACACCCAGTGCAGGTCCGCATGCGCGGGGCGCGAGTAGGGGTATTGCGGCAGCGGCTCCGTGTCGATGCCGAGCTTCCGTGACGCGAGCCAAGCGGCGGCCGCCCGTTTGCCGACACCGGGTGGACCGGCCAGCAGGACCGCGTGCGGTACGCGCCCCTGCGATTCGGCCGCCCGCCACGTCGTGGCGAATTCAGAAAGCCAGCTAATTTCCATAAAATCCGTGCATTATGCGATTTATCTCTAATCAGTATCACTTATGAGCGCGCGCGCGGCCGCCTCGACTTCGGCACCGACGGTAGCGAGGTCCGCCGACGCGTCGACGAGCACGAAGCGATCCGGCTCGGCCGTCGCGAGATCGAGATACGTCGCTCGCACCCGCTTGTAGAAGTCGGCTCGCTCGACGTCGAGCCGGTCCGGCTCGCCGCGCCTCCCGGTGCGCGCCATGCCGACGTCCACCGGCGCATCGAGCAAGATCGTGAGGTCCGGGCGCAGATCGCCGAGCACCCACTCGGCTAGACGGTCGATGCGCTCCATGGACACCCCGCGGCCGCCGCCCTGGTAGGCGCGACTCGCGTCGACGAAGCGATCGCTCACGACCCAGGTGCCGGCGTCGAGAGCCGGGCGGATGACGTTTTCCACCAGCAGCGAGCGGGACGCGAACATCAACAGCAGTTCGGCGAATGCGGGTATCGGTTCGTCGGCGTGCCCGAGCACCGCGTCACGAATCCGCTCCGCCGTCGGCGTGCCGCCAGGCTCGCGGGTCTTGATGGCCTTTTGGCCGCTTCGTTCGATCAGGCGAATGAGACGATCGATGTGGCTCGACTTGCCAACGCCCTCGATGCCCTCGACCGTGATGAATTTGTCGATTTCCATGATTCGAGCCCCGCTCTAATTGCGTTTCCGGCGCAGCCGGGCGAGGTACTCGCGCACGGCCGCGTCATGTTCGTCCTTGGTCGCGGAAAACGCATGGCTGCCGTCGCCGAGACCGGTTGCGACGAAATACAGCGCATTGCCCGCGGCCGGATTCAGCGCCGCGTGAATCGCCGCGCGGCCCGGCATCGCGATCGGCGTCGGCGGCAGTCCGTGCCGCGTATAGGTGTTGTACGGCGTGTCGGTGCGCAGGTCACGGCGCGTCAGGTTGCCGTTGAAGCCCGCACCGATGCCGTAGATGACCGTCGGGTCGGTTTGCAGCCGCATGCGCTTCTCGAGCCGGCGCAGGAATACACCCGCAATACGCTGCCGCTCGTCGGCCCGCGCCGTCTCCTTTTCGACGATCGAGGCGAGAATCAGCGCCTCGTACGGAGACGCGAGCGGCGTGCCCGCGGCACGTTCCCGCCATTCCTCGGCGAGCACCGATTGCATCAGGCGATAAGCCTGTTTCAGCACGGTCCGCTCGGGCGTGCCGCGCGCGAACCGGTAGGTCTCGGGCAGGAACAGGCCCTCGGGCCAGCGGGTCTCGGCGCCGAGGTCGGCGAGCAATGCGGGCCAGTCCTCGGCGCTCATCGTGACGCTGATCGCCGGATGTTCGTGCAGTGCGGCCAGCAGCTCGCGGTGGTTCCAGCCCTCGACGATCGTGAACGAATAGAGCTTGACCTGCCCGCTGGTGAACGTCTGCATGAGGTCCGCGGGTGTCATGCCGGGCTCGATGCGGTACTCGCCGGCCTGCACGTCGGCGGCGCGGCCCGTCGAGCGCGCATAGAGGCGCAGCAGGTACCCGTCGGACACGATACCGGCGTCCTCGAGTTCGCGACTGACCGTCGCGAAGGGCGTGCCCGGTGCAATCAGGAAGTCGACGCCCTCCTGCGGCACCGATACCGGCGTGACGAGGAACTCCCGCACGTGCAGTGCGATGACGACGATACCGATGGCCCCGACGATGGCCGCGGCGGCGAGGGCCTGCAGCGTTCGCTTCAAAGACGGCACTCCGGCACCTGCTTGTAGGCCAGCATGGCCATGACGGAGCGCGTCGCCTCGCCGACGGACAGGACCTGATCGTCGCAGCGGCGTACCGGCACGACGCCGATCTGGCTGTTGCTCAGGAATACCTCGTCGGCCGATCTCAGATCGGCCGGCGAGACATCCGTCTTTGCGCAGTCAATCCCGTTGTCCGCCAGCAGATCGATTATGTGCTGCCGCATGATGCCGGCGACGCCTGATTGTTGCAGCGACGGTGTCTGTATCCGGTTGTCATGAACCACGAACACATTTGTTTTCGTGCCGCATATCAGGTTCTCGTCGGCATCGAGCATGAGCCCTTCGAAAATGTCCACCGCATCC
This sequence comes from Woeseiaceae bacterium, assembly GCA_041608415.1. GTDB lineage: Bacteria > Pseudomonadota > Gammaproteobacteria > Steroidobacterales > Woeseiaceae > UBA1847. The sequence continues at coordinate 701 of JBFISV010000286.1, read as the reverse complement.
CACTCGGCGCTCGCGAGCACCTGGTCCAGGCGGTTGAGGGTCTTGATGCCGGCGAGTTTGGGCTGCGCGGAAATGCGCGTCTTGCATCGTATCGTTCGCACGCCTTCGTGATACGCGCAGCGATCGAGCGGCGCCGCCTCGAACACACCGATCAGGACGATCGATTCGGTATCCGGCCGGCGCCGGTAGCCGCGCACGCCGCTGCCGGCGCTGATGAGTATCTTGGCCGTGCAATGGTGGGTGTTCATCGACGCGCGCGCCAGCGCGCGCTCGAGGTCATGCGCGAGAATGCCCTCAGGAGGCATCGCGAGGTCGAGTTGCGTGCAGGCGTGCCGCAGTCGGCGCATGTGCAGGTCCCACAAGCGAGGTCGACCCTCACGGATGGCAACCGTCTCGAAGACTCCGTCACCATACTGCACCGCGCGGTCGTCGATCGCGATGGAATCGACGCTCGTACCGTTGCGAAACCAGTTGCTCACGGCGCAAGCGCCTGCAGCATGCCTTTGGCCTTCGCGCGCGTCTCCGCAAGTTCGGCTTCGGGCGCCGAATCGGCGACGATTCCGGAGCCCGCGCGAAATCTGATTGTGTTGCCTGTCTGCACCATCGTTCTGATCAGGATGTTGAGGTCAAGACTACCATCCCGGTCAAGATAACCGAACGATCCTGTGTAAGCGCCACGCGGCCCCTTCTCGAGCGCCGCT
>JBFISV010000285.1:0-3781 GCA_041608415.1 Woeseiaceae bacterium | reverse complement strand
GGTACGCGTTACGGCAGTCGTCGACGATATCAACCACGGCAACATCGAACGGCTGGCCGACGGCGCGCACGTATTCGTCGACGGGCTCGACAATTTCGAGACCCGCTACCTCACCAACGACCTGGCCGTGAAGTCCGGCCGGCCGTACGTGTACGGCGCCGCCGTCGGCACGAACGGCATGGCCTTTGCCGTGCTGCCGCATACGGGTGGCGGCGCGCCCTGGGAGACGCCGGCGGACGGCAGCCTGGCGACGCCGTGTTTCCGCTGCCTGTTCGACGAGGCGCCGCCGCCCGGAACCGCGGCGACCTGCGACACGGTGGGCGTGATCGGCCCGGCCGTCGGACTCGTCGCCAATTTCCAGGTTGCCGAGACGCTCAAGATCCTGACCGGCAACTTCGATCGCGTCAGCCGAACGCTGCTGAACGTCGACCTGTGGGCCAATGAAATCCTGCAGCTCAATGTCGGCAACGCCTACGACGAGGGCGACTGCCCCTGTTGCAGGCACCGGATCTTCGACTACCTCGACGGCCATGCCGGATCCAGCGCCGTTTCGCTGTGCGGGCGCGATGCCGTGCAGCTACGTCACCGCCAGCGCGCCGATGGCGTCGACCTGGACTCGCTCGCGATGCGCCTCAGGGAACACGGCGACGTCGTGGCGAACGCGTTCATGTTGCGGGCCCGGATTCGCGAGCACGACAACGACTACGAGATCACGCTGTTCGGCGACGGGCGCGCAATCGTGAAAGGAACCACCGAAGCGGGCGTCGCACGCAGTCTCTACGCAAAGTACGTCGGCAACTAGCGGCCCTGCCGCCGGCTCGTCGTCGCGATCCGGGGCAATATTTCATTTACTTTCCCGCCGTAGGACAATGGCTGACCGGACCGCCCAGCGAAGGAGGACAGCCGTGACCGCCATTCGTCTTCTCGTCGGCACCCGCAAAGGGGCATTCATTCTCGGCTCGGACGTCGAGCGCCGAAACTGGTCGATCGACGGGCCGCATTTCGCGGGCTGGGAGATTTACCACGTCAAGGGTTCGCCCGTTTCCCCCGAGCGCATTTATGCATCGCAGACTTCGAGCTGGTTCGGCCAGATCATCCAGCGGTCCGACGACGGCGGCGAATCGTGGTCTCAGCCCGGTACCCGAAACGGCGCCGAAGACGCGATGGCCGACGGCATGCCGCAAGGCAAGAGCAACATGTTCGTCTACGACACCTCCGACGAGACAGGGCGGCCGCTGACCACGCACCAGTGGTACGACGGCACGCAGCATCCCTGGGAGTTTGCGCGCGTATGGCATCTCGAGCCGTCGCTCGACGACCCCGATACCTGTTACGCCGGCGTCGAGGATGCCGCCCTGTTCGTGACCAGGGACGCGGGTGTGAGCTGGCAGGAACTCGCGGGACTCAGGGGCCACGAATCCGGGCCGGACTGGGCGCCGGGTGCGGGCGGCATGTGCCTGCACACGATCGTGCTCGATCCGACTGACGAGAATCGCATTTACTGCGCCATTTCGGCCGCCGGGGCGTTTCGCTCGACCGACGGCGGTCAATCCTGGTCGCCGATCAACGCGGGCCTGCACTCCGAGCACATCCCGGACCCGACGGCGGAGGTCGGGCACTGCGTGCATCGCATAGCCATTCACCCCTCGAACCCGAACACGCTGTTCATGCAAAAACACTGGGACGTCATGCGCAGCGACGACGGCGGCGATTCGTGGCGCGAGGTCAGCGGCAACCTGCCCAGCGATTTCGGTTTTCCGATCGCCGTGCACGCGCACGAGCCCGAGACGATCTACGTCGTGCCGATCCTGAGCGATTCGCTGCACTACCCGCCCGACGGCAGACTGCGCGTTTACCGCAGCCGTACGGGCGGTGAGTCGTGGGAGGCGCTGACCGATGGGCTGCCGCAGGAACATTGTTACGTCAACGTGCTGCGCGACGCGATGGCCGTGGATACGGCCGACCCCTGCGGCGTCTACTTCGGCACGACCGGCGGCCAGGTGTATGCCTCGAGCGACGGCGGCGACAGCTGGGATGCGATCGTCCGCGACCTGCCCGCGGTCTTGTCCGTCGAAGCGCAAACCCTCGAATAACGCGTCGCATGATTCGCGTCGTCCTGCCTTTCCATCTGCAGACCCTCGCGGGCTGCGAGCGCGAAGTCACGCTCGATGTCGACGGTGCCGCAACGCCGCGCCGCGTGCTCGACGCCCTCGAAGCGCGCTACCCGATGCTCTGCGGCACCGTGCGCGAGCACGTCACGATGAAACGCCGGCCGAGAGTGCGCTTTTTCGCCGACGGCGAGGATATAACGCACGGCTCCCCGGACGCCGAATTGCCGCAATCCGTCGCCTGCGGCGACAAGCCGTTCATGATCGTCGGCGCCGTGGCGGGCGGATAAGGCTCGCGGATAACAAGAGGCCGGGCTAGCGGCGACCGCAGGCGATCTTTAGCGACGCAAAATCCTGGGTGTAGGCCGGCGCCAGCGATGCTTTCCGACCGATGTTGCCGCCAGGCCGCGCGGACTGATCGCCCGGCCGAACGCGCATCCACTCGCCGTATTTGACGTCATCGGCGACGCGATAGGACGGCCGCACGGACCAGCGGTAGGATTTGCAGTCATCGAGCTCCTGCTGCAGCCTGTGCGCGGTAGCCGGGATCTGCTGCGCGGCATAAACGAGCCGATGCGCATCGTAGATCTCCAGCTCGTAATACGTCAGCGACTCGTCGATCCGACCTGCCCAGTCTCCGTAAGGGTCACCGCCGAGCAGTGTAAGTTCCCAGGCCAGGGTCGGCGCCGTGACCCGGCTCTCGCCCGCCCAGACGTCCTTTTTCTTCGCTTTGACCGTGTCGGATGCGCGCGGCACGAGCTCGTGGCGCAAGTCGACCCGGCCGAACACCTCGGCGGAAATTTCGCGGCCCAGATAATGTCGCGCGAAATTCGCATAGTCGCGCCATAGCGCGTTGTCGTTCTTCGTCCAGTTGCCGAGCGTATCCCGGTCCTCGTAGACGATCACGCGTTCGTACAGATCCCCGCCGTCTTCCACGCGCCGCAGCGTCGCTTCCGCCGACGTGCGGAGAATGGCCTCCTTGCCCTGCACGTCGATACCCACGTCCTTGACACTCACGTACAAGATCGCGTCCGTGCCGTCCGGAAGCGCCGTGCTCGGCGCAAGGAGTTTCGAGTCGAGGTCCGGAAGTCGCCGCAGGGAGCGGTAAACGTCAAGGGCGAGCCCGTCGTTCGAGAGCGGCTGGCTTGCGGATCGCGCCAGATCCTCCGTGAGCGCGTCGCGGAAGTCCTGTATCTCGCGCCGTGTCTTGCCCGTCAGTCCGCCGAGTATTGCACCCGGGATCGTCAGTATGGGTATGGGGAAATTGACGTTCACGCCGCCGACTTCTCTCGAAATGACGCCCGCGCGCGACCCGGCGTTCATCCCGCCGACGAGACCCGGCGTATCCTTGCCGTAGGTTCCCGTCACCGAATCGTTCGCCGGACTCTCTCCGGGCATTACGACGACGGCCCGCACGGACGAGCGCAGCGCTTCCGACAGGTGAGTTCGCGTTTCGAGCGGGTCCGGGTTTGCCGGCGGCGGCGACGCCTGTTCGATCGGCTCGCCACGTGGATCCGGACCGGGCAGCAAACTTGCCGTGAACGCAAGCGCCAGGACCGCAGGCCAATAGACAACGTGTTGTGCGACCGACCGGAAGCGGCTCCGTGCCGGCATGCTCACGACGTCCACAACGATCGATCTCCCATAGGCGTTTTCGACACGCGCCGTGCGTC
>JBFISV010000284.1:0-3830 GCA_041608415.1 Woeseiaceae bacterium | reverse complement strand
GGATCTCGGCTACGAAACGGCCTGCCGCGTGCTCGACAACCAGCTGAACCGCGATTCTCGTGACAACCGCAGGTAAACTGGCCGCAACCGACCGGGAAAAGGCTAAGCTTGGTAAGTGAGGAAAACTCTATGATCAGGCAGGTATCGATTCTCCTGGCGCTGGCCACCGCCTCGCTGCTGCTGGCGATCGGCTGCAACGGCAACCGGCCGAAGCCGAACCAGATCTTCCTGATGCCGGCGCCGGGCATTTACGCCGAAGGCGACATCGATCCCTTCATCGACAACGATCCGATCAGCCGGGGCCTGAGGCCGGGTGTCCTTTTCGCGACCGATCGCGCACCCGCGGGGCCGGACGACAGCAAATTCGAGTATTACAGCGACGGCCGCGGGGATGCGCTCAGCGTCGGGATCGCGAACATAAAGATGGGCATCGAAGGCTCCGTCACCTGGGAAGAAGCACGGCGAATCTCGCTGCTCAAGAATCGCACCCAGGACTACCCGCTCGAGATCGACACTCTCACCGTGTTCGGTCCCCTCGAGGCTACCGTCGCGCTGTTCGTCGACGGTATCGAGCGCAGCGAGAAGGCCGGCAGTCTGTTCGCCGAGGAGATCAATCGGCGCCTGGCCGTGTCGCCGAAGAAAGACGTGTACATCTACGTGCACGGATACAAGGTGGCATTCGAGAATCCGATACTCGTCGCTTCGGAGCTCTGGCATTTCCTCGGCTACAACGGCGCGTTCGTCGCATTCTCCTGGCCCGCAACCTACAAGCTCACGGCCTACTTTTCCGATCTCGACGATGCAGCGAACTCGGCGCGCAACCTGCGCAACCTGGTTCTGCACATAGCGGAGACGACGGATGTCGAAAAGATTCACATCGTCGGTTACAGCGCGGGCACACGCGTCGTCAGCCGCATGCTCGCGGACCTGGGGATGTACGGTTACTTCTTCGAGAAGAATCAGATACAGCCGCGCGTGAAACTCGGCAAGGTCATCCTCATCGGCAGCGACGTGGATCGCAACATCCTGGCAGGTTACCTGCTCGACGGGGCGCTCCGAATCCCGGATTCGCTGACGATCTATCAGTCCGCCGCCGATGACGCGCTGAAGCTGGCGCGGCGTGTCTTCGGCCGCGATCGCGTCGGCCAGGTCATCGAGACCGAGGCGCTGGGCGCGAGCGCCCGTCAGTACATCGAGGACCACCGGGAGCTGCAGATCATCGACGTCACGGACGCCGAGGGCGGCACCGCCGGCAACGGGCACTGGTATTTCCGGTCGAGCCCGTGGGTCAGCAGCGACATCCTGATGACGCTCCTCTATGACCTCGGGCCAGCGGAGCGGGGCCTGGTCGCGAGCGAGAAGCTGCCGGTCTGGACGTTTCCGGACGACTACGTAGAGCGCCTGCGCGCATCGCTGACAAGGACCCGTCCCGAGCTGTCCGGGTCCGGGACGCCCTAGCGAAAGCGATCACGATAGCGGCTACCGGGCGCATACTTCGGCTCGGTGGGCGAGCCGACCGACGACCGTCAACCGGTGTGAGGGGTCTTGCGATGTCGTATTGGCGGTGCTCCGCGGCATTAAGAAGTGTCCAAATACGTGTACCAGAAAATGTCAGGTTTGGTTTTTCAGAAAAAACCTGACAGCTTTTCCGCAACGCGCATACGCCTGTCGTCAGCCGGATGCCGGCGGGGTTCTGCACGTGTGGCTATTTTTTAACAAGCAACAGATCGTGCCGCGCGTCAGGTTGCTGAGCGTCATGCTCATAGCCGATCGCGATTTTTCCCGAGGACTCTGTGAGCCGGCTCCGCGAGTCGCTGCGCGCCGTGAGTCCCGGTCTGTTCCGTTCCAACGTGCCATGGCCGTGCCGCAAACAAAGATAAAGAATGATCAAAGCGCGGTATAATGCGTCGGGCAGGCTCGATCAATAACAAATATTGTGCTCATTAATAGAGACTTGAAATCAACGAAAGCGAAAACGAGCTGCATGATTTCGCTTGTGATCGCGGCGCTCGCAACCGCACCATGCAGAGCCGCAGAATCCGAGTTGCGCATGTTCGCGAACGACTCCTGCATCGTATCGGACGAGCCGTTCCTGCTGCCACGGCTCGCGGACGGTTCGAACGTGCGTTTCATGTCACTTCTCGGCGCAATAGCAACCAAGGTCACCGCCACGATCCTGACCGGCGTCGTCCAGGGCGCGATGAGCAGCGTAAGCGAGGCGGCGGCGCGTCGCGAAACGACGTACGCCTCTGCGACGGATTTCAATTTTTACAGTGCCGACCTGTCGCAGTCACTCGACGTTTCCGTCAACTCGCGCTTCTCATGCATCACGGCCGTCGCCGGGCAGTTCGAAGCGAACTCTGTCGACTGCACTGCCGAGTATGTTCCCAAGGAGGTTGCGCTGGAATCCCTGGATTTGCCGAAGTCGCAATGGCAATCGACCAGAAAAGACAATTCTCTGGCGAATATCCTGAAACGCGCGAACGTATGCATGTCCGGTGCCCCCAAGTCCGTGTTCGAGGCCCGGATGGTTTTATCGGCCGACCGGTCCGCGTACCGACTCGAGAACGCCGGCTACTGGATCGACTCGCTCATCAGCACCGACAGCAGGAGAGCACGGAAGCACCTCATGTACACGCTGGAGATTCTCGAACCAAACGACGGCGGAGAGGAAATTGTCCTGTCGACGGCGTGGGTGAACGTCGGTGCGGTCAAAGCAGGCAGCATGGCGCCGGAGGGCGGAGCAATCAGTCAATCAGACTGGCTGCGGGTACCTCCGATGTCGCAATCAGCGCAGGCGGCCCTCGATAGCGACACGGCCGTGCATCGGGATGTGCTCGGGCACATCGACGTCCTCGAGCGCGACGTTGCGCGGGACAACGAGTTGCTGCGCGGGCTCGCGGCTCGCGCCGCATCGTCGAGTGCGGATGTCCGTGCCCGCCTCGAGCAGGAAATGACAAACGTCAAAGTGCGTATCGCAACCGCCGAGGCGATGCTGGACGCGAGGCGGGCCGAATACGCGAACCTGCCGCGGCCCAAATTGATGTTCATGCCGACGACGCTGCGTTTCGGCGTCACCGAGAGCCGCTCCGAGAAAAGAGCATTGCGCTCTCTCAAAGTCATCCTGAACGCCACTCGAAGTGCGCGCGCGGGCGATCAGAATGCCTCGCGGGGATCGGCGAGGGAAGTCGATCGCCTGCCGCCTGCATCGCGGACAGCTCCACGGATGATCGTCCGCGATATGCCAGACGCAATGTCCGGGCGGTAGCGGAAATTCGCGTGAGCGCCGGCACCCGGCCGCGCCTCGTGCGGCTTCTCGCTTGCCCGGACAACCGGGAAAGTCGATCCTGATCGCGTTGCGTGCGCTCGGTCACGGCCGCGCTGTGCTGAATTACATAACATCGTAGTTCCTGAATGATCGGATAAGGGACTTACGCCGATGCCATTTACCTGGAGCCGCAATAGAACGGGTTGCAACGCGCCGGCACGGCGCCGGTTCCTGCGCGCGAGCCCGGCCCTGATCGCTATCCTCCATACCGGTGTCGCCGTGCCGGATGGTCTGCGTGTCGACGACGCCGCCGACGTGGCCTACGTGGTCGCGGACGTCACGGAAATCTCCGAAAACATGGGGCTGTCCAAAGCCAACCTCGCAGACACGCTTGCCTCGATGCTGGGTCGAGCCGGGATCCGCGCGCGAATGTCCGACACGGACCGCGATCAGGCGGTCCTGTTCGTCGATCTTATCGTCGAGGATGATGCGTATTACGTGTCACTCGATTTCTGGCGGGTCGCAAGGATTCCGCAGCCGGACGGCGCGCATCACTCTGCTT
>JBFISV010000283.1:0-3841 GCA_041608415.1 Woeseiaceae bacterium | reverse complement strand
GCTGGCTGGGAGTATGTGCACGTCTGTGTCGACGATTACTCCCGTGTCGCCTACGCGGAGGTACTGCCGGACGAACGCAAAGAGAGCGCCGTGGCTTTTTTGCGTCGTGCGGTGCGCTGGTTCAGACAGTTCAGCATCACCATCCAACGTGTCCTGACCGATAACGGCTCATGCTACAAGTCCAAGCTGTGGCACAAGACCTGCGCCGCCCTGAGCATCCGCGTTAAGAAGACACGGCCGTATCGGCCACAAACCAACGGCAAGGCCGAGCGGTTCATACAGACGCTGCTACGCGAATGGGCCTACGTCCGGGTCTTTGGCACCTCGAACGAGCGCAAGGCGGTGTTGCCGGTCTACTTGACCCACTACAATGAACATCGAGACCACAGCAGTTTACGACACCGGCCACCGATCAGCAGGATGCCCAGTGTGAACAACGTTCATGGAATTCACAGCTAGCCGCCCTGCTCGTTGAGCTGCAGCGCCTTCTTGTACGCCGGCCGCGCGAGGCAGCGATCGGCGTAGGCACCGAGTAGCGGCGAGTCCGGCAGCATTTCGAACATGCGCAGAAAGACGGCACTCGAACCCAGCATCACGTCCGCCGCCGTGAACGTATCGCCAAGAATCCACGCCTGCTCGCCAAGGCCCTGCTCCCAGGCCGCTATCATCGAATCGAAGTCCCCCCAGCCGTTGCGGCCGCGATTCGGTTCGACACCGCTGAATTTCTCCGCCATGGCGGGTTCGACCACGGCCGGCGTGTACATGAGCCAGTAGAGAAACTTGCCGCGATCGGGACTGTCGATCGCGGGCGCCAGCGTTCGCGCGGCATAGCGATCCGCGACGTAGAGGCAGATGGCCGCCGACTCCGCCATCGCCGCTTCGCCGTCCGCCAGTGCCGGGACCTTCCCCATCGGGCTCGCCGCCCGAAACGCCTCGCTGTCATTGCGGTACGCGCTGTGGATGTCGATGAGCTCGAGTTCGTATTCGAGCCCGGCCTCTTCGAGCATCCAGATCGCACGCGTCGAGCGCGTTTGCGGTGCCCAGAACAATTTCATGCCGGTCCTCCCCTGCCTAGATCACGATCTCGATGGCAACCTCGCGGCGATTATAGCGGGAACTCATGACGTAACCGTAGGCCCCCGCATTCGCGATCAGAATGACGTCGCCCTCTTCCGACGGCGGCAGCAGGCGGTCGGTGCCGAGCCGGTCGCCCGTTTCGCAGATCGGGCCGACGACAGTGACCGTCTCGCTCGGCGCTTGATCGCTTTTGGAAAGATTGACGATCTCGTGGTAGGCCCCGTAGAGCGCAGGACGAATCAATGAATTCATTCCCGTGCCCACGCCGACGTAGCGCATGTCACCTTTGCCCTTTAGCTGGGTGACACGCGTCAACAAGACGCCCGCCCGCGCGACGAGGTAGCGGCCCGGCTCTATCCACAGCTCATATTGCGGGTATGCAGCCTTGACCTCGGCCAGTGTCGCGTCCATGCGCGCCAGGTCGAACGGCCGGTCGCCGGGCTTTTCGGGAATACCGAGGCCGCCGCCGAGATCGATCGTGCGCACCGCGGGAAAGCGCTGCGCCACTTTTATCAGTTCGCCCGCGACCGTCCGCCAAGCGTGCGGATCCGAGACGCCGCTGCCGCTGTGCGCATGTATGCCGACGACGCTCGCCCCCGCCGCCGTCACGAGCCGGATCAACTCATCGATCTCGAAGCGGGGCACGCCGAACTTGGAATGCACGCCGGCGGTCTTGACGTGCTCGTGATGCCCTCGCCCCTGCCCGGGATCGACGCGCACGAACAGGCGGCTGCCGGCGAACAGTTCGGGCCAGGCCTGCAGCGGGTGCAGGTTGTCTAGCGTCAGTTGCAGCCCTTTCTCGAGCGCCCAGGCGTACTCCGTTCGCGGCGCAAAATTCGGCGTGAACAGGATGCGGTCGAGATCGAGGCCGGGAATGACCTCTTCGAGCCATTCGACCTCGCCGGGCGACACGCACTCGAAATCGACACCGAGCTGGCCGAGGGTTCGCAGGAGGTCGGCGTTGAAGTTGGCCTTGACCGCATACAGAACGCGATCGACGTTGGCGAGATCGAGCAGGCTGCGAGCGGCGTCCCGGACGCTGTCGCGATCGTACACGTACGCGTTGAGTTGCCCTTCCGCGAGCCGCAACAATGCGTCGCGCTTGCGCATCCACCACGCGTCGTCCACGCGCGCCGCTATCCGTTCGCCGCGGAACAGCGCTTCCCAGCTCGCGCCGAACGCCGGGCTGCCGCCACTCCGGCGGATCACGGTCGCATGCAGTTTGCTGACGAGTCGCTCGCTTTGATTCTCGTCGATGACAAAACTGAGGTTCAGATCATTGGCGGCCTGCGTCATCAAATGGATTTTTTCTTCCTCGAAAACCTCGAGCGCCGGCGCCAACCGCGGCAGGATCGTGCGAATCTTGCGGCCGACGAGGCTCACTGCCGCACAATCGCGTATGACTTCGACGCGGCTCAGCTCGCCCAGGTCCGCGATCAGCGCATCCTCTACCTCCGCGGGGAATACGCCGTCGGCCGCATCAATCGAGACGGTCACGTTCGTCTCCGAGGTGGATACAAAGTCGACCGACACGCCATGTTCGCGGAATATTTCGAACGCGCGCGCGAGAAAGCCGACCTCGTGCCACATGCCGACGCTGTTCATCGAGACGAGCGTAATGCCGCGGCGCACACAGATGCCCTTGACCTGCGGTTCGATTTCATCAGTAACGGCGGAAATCACGGTACCGCGGATCGCGGGCGCCATCGTGCACCGTATGAACAGCGGGATGCCGTGCGGACGGAGCGGCGAAATGCAGCGCGGATGCAGGACCGAACTTCCCGCCGACGCAAGTTCCTGTGCCTCCTCGTAGCGCAGCGCAGCCAGCAGGCGCGCGGACGGCACGAGCCTCGGATCGGCGGAGAACATGCCGGGTACATCCGTCCAGATCTCCAGCCGCCGGGCTTGCAGTCGCGCCGCGAGGTAGGCGGCGGACGTGTCGGAACCGCCGCGCCCGAGGAGCACGGTTTCGCCGTTGCGGTTCCTCGCGATGAAACCCTGCGTCAGAACGACCTTGCCGATTGCCTTCAGCCTGTCCTGCAGCTCCCGGTCGGCGTCGTAATCGCAGGTCGCCGACAGGTAATCGCGTGTGCGCTGCGCCCCGCTGCGACCGTTGCTGGTCAGCAGCTCACGCGCGTCGAGCCATACGACGGGAACGCCGCTGTCTTTCAGGTACGCGTGGCCCAGGCGGGTCGCGAGCAATTCGCCGAGTGCCATGACCCGCACGCGGACCCGTACGCTGATCTCGCGCACGAGCCTGATTCCCGCGATCAATTGGTCGAGTTCGTGCAGCAGATCGTCGAGCAACGGCGCACCGTCGAGACCGAGGTCGGACGCGAGCTCGTGGTGCTGCGTTCGAATGGCGGCGAGTCGCGACTCGGGGGATCCCGACACGGCCTCGTCGAGGAGCGCGAGCAGCGCGTTCGAGACGCCACGCAGCGCGGAGTGGACGATCACGGGCTCGAGCCCGTCGCGCAGGCGCTGTTTGACGAGCTCGGCAATCGCCGCCCAGTTTTCCGGCGTCGACACGCTCGTGCCGCCGAATTTCATGACGACCCAGGGAGAAGTGGCGATGCCCGCGGGGGCGCCGAGCCGGTCGCCAGCCTCGAATTCGGCTTCTGTCGTCATGCTGCGGTCGATGTCGTCAATGGCGGCAAAAAAAACCCGCCAGGAAGTCCTTGCGGGTTCGTTAGCAAAGTCCGGGCTTTATGCTAGCCGGTACTTCTGCCATTGGCACCCACGCACCTCTGGCGCGCCAACTGTT
>JBFISV010000282.1:0-3851 GCA_041608415.1 Woeseiaceae bacterium | reverse complement strand
TCGAAACGGGAATCGCTCATGGTCGGCGTCGGCATGAGCGGCCGCGGCGCGGTCGAACTTGTCGTCGCCGGGGTCGCGCTCGAAGCCGGGCTTTTCCTGCAGCCCGATCCGCCGCCGCCCATCGTACGCAGCCTGTACTCGACGATCGTCATCATGGCGCTGGTGACGACCCTCGTCACGCCGATCCTGCTGCGCCGCATCGCCGCCCGCGGCCCGCGACCCGGAACGTAACGATGAGCAGCGGCAGCAGCGTGATGTTGGCGAGCAGCGCAACGAGCATCGCAAGGCTCGTCAACAGTCCGAAGTAGACGGTGGGCACGAACTGCGACAGGGCCAGTATCGAGAAGCCGAGCATGACCGTGATGCTCGTGTAATAGATCGCACGGCCGATGCTCTGATGACAGCGGGCTATCGATTCCCAATAATTGCCGTCACGTGCGAATTCGAGCCGAAATCGGTGAACGTAATGAATAGTGTCGTCGACGCCGATGCCGACCGTGATAGCGGCGATCGTTATCGTCATGAGGTCGAGCGGTATGCCGAACCAGCCCATCAGGCCCAGGACCAGGCACGCGGCAAGCAGGTTCGGGACAACGGCCGTTGCCGCGACGCGCAGCGAGCGGAACAGCGCGAGGAACATGAGCATGATCGCGAGGAACACGACCCCGAGCGTCAGGATCTGGGACTGGAACAGGCTCTCGAGCATGTTGTTGTAAAGCACCAGCATTCCCGTCAGGTGAATCTGATCGTCGCGGAGCGAAAGCTCTTCCGTGAGGTCGGCCCGTATACGCTGCAGCAGCTTCGCCCGGTGCAACGACGGGTCCGATTCGAAGACGCGGACACTGATGCGGAGCTGATCGCCGTCCGCGGAGAGATACGGAGTGAACAGCGCCTGTCGCAGGTCGGGCGTCAGCCGTTCGTACAGAACCGAGAGTTCGAAATTATCGCGCACGATTCCGGGGTCGAGCTGCTCGAGGATGCGCACCGCGGTCGCGAGCGACACGACTTTGCCGGTCTCTGCGAGCCCGTCGAGGTAGTCGTGGATAGCTAATACCTCTCCGAGATTGCGGCTGTTGTACCAGAAGCTGCGCGACGTGAGGCCCGCGCCCGCGTCGCCCTCTGCGGCGAGAAAGTCGTCGAAGTCGTCGAAGGCGTCGGCTGCCGGCGCGGGCAACTCGCCGCCGCCGGCCGGTGCATCGATGATGACGTCGAGCGGCGTCGTGCCGCCCAGTTTCCGATCGATGAGCTCCATACCCTGGTAGATCTCGGTCGAGTCCCGGTAATAGTCGATGAATCGATTCTCGACGGAGAGCCTCGTGGCGCCGCTGACGCCGATGACCGCGAGCAGCGAGAACACGATTAGCGTTGCGGGGCCGTGGCGGCGAATCAGGCCTGCGAAAAACAGCGTGATGCGCTTCGTCAGGTCGTTTCTGGATCTGGGCGAGCCGGGTGGCAGCAACATGAGCCCGGCGGGAAACAGCGTAAACGAGTAAACGAAGGCGACGGCGACGCCGATCGACATCGTCCAGCCGAAATCGATGACCGGCCGGATGCCGCTGAACAGCAACGAGCCGAACGCAACGATGGTCGTAAGCGCCGTATACAGGCACGGCGTTACGATCCTCGCGACGGTTTTGCTGACGAGTACGCGTTGACCGGCCTCGGGAGCTTTCTCGTGTAACTCCCTGTAACGCACGATGAAATGCAGGGTCAGTGCCAGGCAAAGAATGAACACGAGCGACAGAAAGTTCGATGACACGATCGTCACTCGCCAGCCGAGGAAGCCGAGCAGGCCGACCATGAACACGCAGGTGGCCGCGCAGGTCAGCAAAGGCAGCACGATCCAGCGTCGCTTCTTGAAGACCGAAGCCAGTATGACGACGAGAAAAACCAGCACGGCGGCGCCGAATACGAGCAGATCCCTGCGGATGAATTCGATCGAGTCCGCGATGATCATGGGCACGCCGCCGAGGTGCAGGCTTGCGGCGGAGCGGTGGGCGTCGAGTACCGTGCGCACCGCCGCGATGTCGCGTTCCTCCTGCGCGATGAGTTCGAGCCTGAGTTCATCGAGCTCGCTCGTAAGGGCCGCCAGATCGCTCGTCTCGTCGGGCGAGAGTTCCTGCGCCGCCTGCTTCTCGCGCAACTCGTCGCGGGCTTCGCGCAGCGACAGATATTTTTCATCGGCCCGCATATCGACGCGCAGAGCCGTCGTGCGGCCATCCGCGCTGATGATCAGGTCGCGGTACAGCGGGCTTTCGAGCAGTTCGGCGCGTGCGAGACCACGGTCGGTCTCCAAATTCTCGAGATAACGAACGCCCGTGGCGATCTCGCGCAGCTTGACCCTGGGACTCGCTACGAGGGGCACGTCGAGTACGGTGGTGACTTTCTCGACGAAAGCGAGTGACGCAAGTTCGTCGCGCAGCGACCCGAGATCTCGCAGGGTCTCGTCGGCGAACAGCTCCGATTCCGGCGTGTACGTGACAATCAGGTAATCGTCCGAGCCGTAGCGCGCCTTGATAAAGCGGTAGTAGCGGAGGTCGGCATCGCGTTCGAGCACAAGGGAATCCGCCGACGCGTCGAGGGCGAAATACTGCGTGAACCAGGCGGCTGCGAGGGTGATCAGAGCGACCGCGCTCAGAACCAGGACGGGGCGATCGAGGATCAGGCGCTCGTAAGTGGCTCGCAGTCCGGGTCGCATGTGTTTCAAGGTACCTTTCGATGCCGCACGGGACCAGTGCAATATACCCAATGCGCGCGGATTCACCGTGTCGGTTAGTACCTAGGGAGGCTCTGATTAATTCGCGCCGCACACGACCATTCGTCCCACGATAATGTATTGAAAAGATTAGGGTTGCGTTCATCTGGCCTGTGGCTTTGTTGCGCTCCTTGCGAGTATCGACATACGCGCGGCGGAACGCGCCGCACCACAGGCCAGATGACCGCAACGTGTGCGATGAGAATTAATCAGAGTCTCCCTAGCCGCCGCGACGTGCGCGGCGAAGGC
Organism: Woeseiaceae bacterium; assembly: GCA_041608415.1. GTDB lineage: Bacteria > Pseudomonadota > Gammaproteobacteria > Steroidobacterales > Woeseiaceae > UBA1847. The sequence continues at coordinate 847 of JBFISV010000282.1, read as the reverse complement.
GGCTACAGAAGGTAGTCGGCGACGATTTCCATGAGACGGTCGGACCAGCGCTCCGGGAAAGGCTCCGTGAGTTCGACCGATGCCTCGAAGTCGGGCAGGAAAACCCGGTTCAGGAGTTCGTCGACGAATTCGGGGTGAAACGTTGCGATGTTGAGTTCCTTGTTGGTGCGGAAACTCAGCTTGTCCCAGTTCGCCGAGCCGACCGAGGCCCAGCCGTCGAAGACAGCGGCCTTGACATGAGACATTCCGGGGTAGACGAATACGCGGATGCCATGTTCGAGCTTGGCATTCGCGGCCAATGCATTGCTCTGGGTGACCGGGCCATGATTGCCGACGAGCGGCAGGATGACGCGCACGTCGACGCCCCGTCGCCGCGCCTTGGCGAGTTCGTAGAGCATGGCGTCGTCGGTAAAGTAGGCGTTCTGGATGTAAATGTAACGCTGCGCCCTGCGAATTGCGGCGCGTTGTGCGCGAAAGATCTCGGACTCGCCCGGACGTGTATGCAGAACCCGCAGAGGGTAGCCGGTGTCTGCGGCGTCGTTCGCATTGGGTTTCAGTCGATGCAACAGGTAGCCGACGTCGCCGAACGGTCCGGCGTGCGCCCAGGCTTTGTTGAACTCGTCGCGCAGCACGTCCACCACGGGCCCGCGCAGTTCCATCATCAGGTCGTGCCACGTGTAGCGATACTCGCGGCCGATGTTCATGCCGCCGGCGAACGCGATGTCGTCGTCGATGATCGTCGTCTTGACGTGATCGCCGGCGACGAGCCACGGGTTTCGCGACTGCCGTACCCTGATGCCGGAACCGTTTTCGAGGAACCGTCTTACGGATTCCGGCGCTACGTGGT
>JBFISV010000281.1:0-3858 GCA_041608415.1 Woeseiaceae bacterium | reverse complement strand
GGCGTTCGCCGCGGCAAGATGAGCGAACAGCAGGCGCTGGCCGTGCGCAAGTTGATTACCGGCACGACGAACTACGCCGATCTTGCGGATGCGGATCTCGTCATCGAAGCGGTGTTCGAGAATCTGAGCCTGAAGCAGGACGTATTCCAGAGTCTCGATGAAATCTGCAAGCCGGGCGCGATACTCGCGACGAACACGTCTTACCAGGACGTCAACCGGATTGCCGCGGCTACGCGCCGGCCCGAAGACGTCATCGGCCTGCATTTCTTCAGCCCGGCCCACATCATGAAGCTGCTGGAAATCGTGCGTGCCGACAAGACCTCCGACGAGGTGCTGGCGACGTGCCTCAAGCTTGCAAAAAAGATCAGAAAAACCGCCGTTGTCGCGCGCGTTTGCTACGGGTTTATCGGCAATCGCATGCTCACGCACTATGGGCGTGAAGCGCAGCTCTGCCTGATCGAGGGCTCGACGCCCGACGCGATCGACATCGCCCTGCAGCAATGGGGCATGGCGATGGGGCCGATGCGGGTATTCGACCTGGCCGGTCTCGACGTCGGCTACAAGGCGCGCCGCAGCCTCCCTCCCGAGCGGCGCGGCGATCCGAAGTCCTACCGCATTCCGGATGCGCTCGTTGAGATGGGTCGTCTCGGCCAGAAGTCTGGCGCAGGTTTCTACACCTATGACAAAGCTTCTCGAGACTACCGCGTCGACGACCAGGCGAGCGCCGTTATTGAGCGCGAAGCCAGCGCGCTCGGCATCGAGCGACGTGAGATCGATGCGAGCGAAATCGTCGACCGGCTGATTTACGCTCTGATCAACGAAGGCCTGAAGATCGTGGAAGAGGGCATAGCGGAGCGCCCGTCGGATATCGACGTCGTGTATGTGTACGGTTACGGATTCCCGGCGTATCGCGGCGGCCCCATGTATTACGCCGACACGGTGGGTCTCCCGGAGATCCACAAACGCATCTGCGAGTTCCGCGAGCGCTTCGGTGCCGAGCACTGGACGCCGGCGCCGCTGCTCGACGAGCTTGTCGATAGAGGCATGTCGCTCGCCGACTGGGCTGCGCAGCGCGGGGATTGATTCTGCCCGTTCCGCCGAAAAAAAATTGCAGAATATAAGGCTTTCAGGGCGCACATTATCGTGAACCAAGTCACAAGTAGGAGGGTCCAAATACGCTATAAATGACCGTAGATTCGGCCGCAGGAAGGAGCCGCGCCTATGATCGATCGCAGCACTCGCGACAGGGTAGTCCCCGTGCGCAATTTGCAGGATTATTTTCGCAACTCTATCGACGACGTCATCGTCCGCCAGCGCGTCGATGTCGGCCCTCAGGCTGCACATTACGTCGTCAACCTGCTGACGCTGTTCTCACGCTCCGACGAATTCTACGAGGACGACGGCGAGTGCTACGGACTGCGGCCCCTCGCACTCATGCTCGTGGACGCGAACGATGCCGAGTCCGCCGAAAAACGCAACAGCGTATTGCAGCGAATCGGCGATGTTGCACTTTTCGTTGCCGGCTTCTTCGCCGACAGTTTTGCGAAAAAGGCGGTCGACGTCGATTACTACATCCATATGGGCGGCAATGCTTATGGTTCGCTCTCGGAAGAAGTGCGCGGCACTTTCCGGGGCAACGCATTCGCGCCCGTGTACCGCGAACTCGCCTTGAAATTCCAGGTCCTCGTCGACGTATTGAACGAGATCAGCGAGGGTCCGCGCGACGGCCGGGACGCAGACATGCTGCGGACCTACCAGGTCTGGCGAAAAACAGGCAGCCGCCGCGCGGAGCGTCTGCTGCGTGCACAAGGCGTCGTGCCGATCGGCAGCGGCAAGAGAACGCGCCGGCATTAGCGTGCCGCCTGCACGGCAATGAAGCGCTCTCGCCCAGTCTGCGATCGAATGAAGGGTCCGGCCGGCTCGGACGAACACGGAGTTCATGCTCGCGCCGCCGGCATTACCCGGTCCAACGACTCCGCGACGAATATTGCACGCGCGCGGGTGCCGCATGCGGGCTAGCCTGCTGCCCAGGCTGCAGCAGCAGCTCAACGACATCTACCAGGTCGGCGCCGGCTACGACGTGCGCGACTTCCTGATCACGGATCAAGGGCTGGCCCGCGCAATCGGCGGCGACGCGATGCTCGGCGGTACGAGCGAGACCCTGCTCATGTGCGAGCGTGACGATGGCATGTCCCTGTCGCTGTTTCTGGATCGCGAAATACTGCAGCGGCTCGAGTCGGCGAATCCCCTGGACGAGCTGCGGTCGGAGCAGCTCGATGACCTGTGGAAGGTCATGGAGGGCCTGAGTCACTTCAACTGCATGGTCTGGAAGGCAAGCCAGGACCGCCCGGTGTCACTGCTCGAACTCGAGCTGCAGGCCGAGATCGACAAATTCGTCGGTACGATGCGGCTCGCGCTGCGCCAGGGAGAGACCGAGATGCTCAACCGGCTGCACACGTGGCTGTTCGACGACGTGAGCTTCCACGACGAACTCGACGACGAGCAGCTCGATCGCTATCGGGCGGCGAACGAGTACGCGGCGCGATTCTGCCGTGGCCTGCGCGCCCGGATGATGTCGGACCACCCGGCGGCGCTTTCGGAGCTGCGCCGCTTCTACCGCCTGCAATTCGGCGACAAGATCAGCCACATCCGTTCGCGCGCGTGGTCGCCGGGCTGATTATTCCTCGCGCAGGCCTTTGAGCAAGCCTGCACACATGATCAAGAGGACGACACCGAACGGCAGCCCGATCGAGATCGTCAGCGCCTGCAGGGAAGCGATGCCACCACCGAGCATCAGTGCCGTGGCCACGAGGCCGGCGAGCACGCACCAGAACACGCGCTGCTGCACGGGTGCGTCCATCTTGCCGCCGGCGGTAATGATGTCCATGACCAGCGATCCCGAATCGGCCGACGTGATGAAGAATATCGCGATCAGGAAGACACTGATCGTGGAGACGACGCCCGTGAAGGGCAGTTGTTCCAACATCTTGAACAGTGCAAGCTCTGGCACCGAATCGGCAACGCCACGGTAGCCATCGGCAATGAGCTGGTCCAGCGCCGTGCCGCCGAAATTGGACATCCACAGGATGCCGATGATCGTCGGAATGATGAGCACCCAGGTGATGAATTCGCGCACCGTGCGTCCAAAGCTGACTCGCGCGATGAACATGCCGACGAACGGCGACCACGAGATCCACCAGGCCCAGTAAAACGTGGTCCAGCCGTGCAGGAACTCGCTGTCCCCGCGATCGATCCAGTTGCTCAGCTCGGGCAGATAGCGAACGTAATCGATGGCGGCGTTACCCATTGTTGCGAGTATCACGAGCGTCGGTCCCGTAATAAATACGAAAACGAACAACGCGGCCGCCAGGATCATGTTGATCTCGCTCAGGCGCTTGACCCCTTTGTCGAGTCCGGCAACGACCGACACGAGCGCAATGCCGATGATGACGACGATCAGCGTCACCTTCGTCACGTTGCCGGTCGGAACGTCGAACAGGTAGTGAAGGCCTGCGGCAATCTGCTCGGCGCCGAGCCCCAGGGAGACGGCGAGGCCGAACAGCGTTGCGAGCACGGCCGTCACGTCAATGAAATGCCCGAACGGCCCCCAGACACGGTCGCCGATCAGCGGATAAAACGCGGAACGCAGGGTGAGCGGCAGCCCGCGGTTGAAGCAAAAAAACGCCAGCGACAGCCCGACGACCGCGTAAATCGCCCACGCATGCAGCCCCCAATGATTGATCGCGGCCGACATGCCGACGGCGCGGGCGGTCGCAACCTCGGCGGGGTCCACTCCCAGCGGCGGGCGCAGCGTGTGCGTGACCGGTTCGAGCACGCCGAAGAACATCAGGCCGATGC
>JBFISV010000280.1:0-3884 GCA_041608415.1 Woeseiaceae bacterium | reverse complement strand
CTCGGTCAGGTCGATCGTGTATTTCTCGAGCGCCTGGCGCGTGTCCTCGGCATTCGGGTCGTTGACCTGGCTGCCGCCGCGCAGCTCATCGATCGCTTTCTCGACGGCGCCCTTGATGACGCCCGCCTGTTCGAACGTCGCTTTGAGCGGCGACGAATTGTCGAGGGCGGCGAGCACGAACAGCTCGCTCGATATGTACTGGTCGTTGCGTTTTTGAGCGAGCTTGTCGGTCAGGTTGAGAAGCTTGTTGAGGTCGTTGCCGAGATGCACGTCGCCGCCCGCGCCCTCGACTTTGGGCAGGTGATCCACGGCATCGCCGAGCTGGGACCGCAGCAGGTTGACGTTCGCGCCGGCCTTCGTCAGCAGTCCACGAATGCTGCCGCCCTGCTGGTCGAGCAGCGCGATCATCAGGTGTGCGGGCTCGATGAACTGGTGGTCCTGGCCCACGGCCAGGGACTGCGCGTCGGCGAGCGCCAACTGGAACTTGCTGGTCAGTTTGTCTAAACGCATGGCAACACCCTATCCCCCGGGGAATTTGGAAACTCCCCCAATGATTGCGCCAGAGGCCCGGATTTCAAGGGCTCGGGGCCGACCAGATCAGCGTCGCCATGCGCCCTGTCGTGCCGTCGCGGCGATAGGAATAAAAGCGCGTGGCCTCGGCATAGGTGCAAAAACCGCCGCCATATACCCGGCTCACACCGACCGCCGCGAGGTAGCGCCGCGCGAGACCGTAGAGGTCGGCTTGCCAGCGGCCGCGGTCGTTCGGCAGGAAACAGCTCGCCGCATCCTCGACGCCGGCGAGGAACGTGTCGCGTACCTCATCGCCGACCTCGTAATACGGCTGCGAAATTGCCGGCCCGAGCCAGGCGACGAGATTTGCGGGATCGCTGGCCAGCGCAGCGACGGTCGCGGCGACGATCCCGCCGGCGAGGCTGCGCCAGCCGCAATGCATCGCCGCGAGTTCTTTGCGGGTCAGCGAGCACACCAGGACGGGCAGACAGTCGGCGGTCAATATGCCGAGGACGGCGTCGCCCTGCAGCGCGATTGCCGCATCGGCCATCGGCGCGGCCCCGCCCGGAGCGACCTCGTCGCTCCGAACGACGGCGCAGCCGTGCACCTGCTCGAGCCACAGCGGCTCCCCCGGCACGCTCAACCCGTTTCGCATGCGCCGTCGATTCTCGGCGACGGCCGCGTCGTCATCGCCTACGTGCGCCGCCAGGTTCAGCGATGCGTACGGCCCGCGACTCACGCCGCCGGCGCGCATCGTGGTGCCCGCCACGACATGCGCGAGGGGCCACTCCGCCGCGAGCCACTGTATCGTCATTCGCCGCCGCCCCGAGCCGATCTCATACGGGGGCCCCGCCCGGGCGGCCGCCCCCGCGAGATGCCTGCGCGTCGTCGCGGAGCGTCGCCAACAGGTCGGCGAAGTCCGCCGGCAGCGGCGCCTCGAGATCGATTTCCTCACCGCTGCGGGGATGCCGGAAGCCGAGCCGTGTCGCGTGCAGCGCCTGGCGCTTGAAGTGCCGCAGTGCGTCGATGAGACCTCGCGTTGCGCCGGCCGGCAGCGCCAGGCGGCCGCCGTACAACGGATCTCCGAGCAGCGCGTGACGGCGGTGCGCGAAATGCACCCGAATCTGATGCGTCCTGCCCGTGTCGAGCCGAATCTCGATATAGGTATGCGCCCGAAAGCGTTCGATCACGGTGTAATGCGTGGTCGCCGGACGGCCGTTTTCGACGACACTCAAGCGCACGCGATCGACAGGATGCCGGCCGATCGGCGCGTCGATCGTGCCGCCGCCGGTCAGCACGCCCCGGCAGACGGCGAGGTAGCCGCGCGCAATCGTGCGTTCGGCGAGCGCGCGCACCAGCGCCGTGTGCGCCGGGAGCGTCTTGGCGACGAGCAGCAGGCCCGTGGTGTCCTTGTCGAGCCGGTGGACGATGCCGGCGCGCGGCAGTTGCCCGAGCGCCGGCGCGTGGTGCAGCAGTCCGTTCATCAGCGTGCCGTCCGGGTTGCCCGTGCCCGGGTGCACCACGAGTCCGGCCGGCTTGTTGATCACGAGCAACGCGTCGTCTTCGAACGCAACCTCGAGCGCGATCGGCTCGGGCCGGCTCTCGACCGCGCTCTCGGCGACGGCGCTGAGCTCGACGCTCTCACCGCCATCCACGCGGTCGCGCGGGCGCCGGGATTCACCGTCGACCAGTACCTTGCCACTCTTGAGCCAGCTCACGAGCCGGCTGCGCGAATAATCGGGAAACATCTGCGCGAGCGCCTGGTCCAAACGCAAACCGGCAAGTTCATCGGGAATCGTCTTGAGGTATTTTGGGGTACTCATCGTCGCGCGCCAAGTTTACGGTATACTCGCGCGCCGGGCCGGCCCGAATGAAATTCGAAGCAAGCATTAGCCGTCGAACCGAACGCCGCGATCTCAACCATGACTGACGCCCCAGAATCCCTGCCCAGGCCGCCGACGCGACATACCTGCGCGTCGTTGCGGCGATTGTTGCTGGTGGGCGCACTGGCGCTGCTCGGCGCCTGCGCCGGCAACGATGAGCAGATCTCCGAAGTCCAGGATTTGACCGAGGCCTACGAGCGCGCCAGGCAGTCGATCGAGACCGGCAACTTCCAGCGCGGCATCCGCATTTTCGAGGCGATCCAGGCGCGCTATCCGTTCAGCGACCTGAGCCGCCAGATCCAGCTCGAACTCATGTACGCGTATTACAGGAGCGGCCAGACGGAGCTCGCCATCGACATGTCGGACACGTTCGTCCGCGAGAACCCCATCAACCCGCGCGTCGACTATGCCCTCTACATCAAGGCCTTGTCGTTTTTCGAGGACGAGCCCGGCCTCCTGGAACGCTGGTTCCGTCGCAATCTCGACAAGCGTCCGCCCGAGGGCGTTCAGCAGTCGTATGCGACGCTGTTGCGCCTCGTCGAGCGTTATCCCGCCAGTCCCTATGCGGCGGACGCCCGGCAGCGAATGGTCTTCCTGAAGAACCGCCTTGCCGCCTACGAGAACCACGTGGCCGACTATTATCTGCGCCGCGGCGCCTACGTCGCCGCGCTGAATCGCGCCAAGAATGCCCTCGAGCAGTATCACGGCGCGGACAGCAACGCGGAATCGCTGCGACTCATGGTGCGCGCCTACGAGGAACTCGGCATGGCCGACCTCGCCGCCGATACGCGCCGCATCCTGGTGATGAACTTCCCGGACTCCTAGCCCGGCTATTGCACGAGGGCGGCGGCAGTCCGAAGTATCCGGCTGGACTCGCAAGAAATTCTTACTGCTGCGTGCGGTGACGGTGTGTTTCTTGACTGGCGCCTATCGCGGACCTGGCGTCCCGTGGCGGCGCATCGCTTGCCGTTCGCGCAAGCGGTAGCTACGGCTACCCCTTGCGCTCCACGCCCGCGCGCTGCATCCACCACGAAACGCCAGTCCTCGCGATCCCTCATGCAATAGCCGGGCAAGCCCGTATCTGGCACGAGGGCGGCGGCAGTCCGAAGTATCCGGTTGGGCCCGCAAGAAGTTCTTACTGCTGCGTGCGGTGACGGTTTTTCCGACTGAGCGCAATAGCGGGGACTATTGCCGAAGGCGGCACAAGCGTCAGACGGGCAATGGATCAGCGAGAGCGCGTCACACTCGTGAATTGTTCGGGTCAGGCCGGAAACCGGTAGCCGGAGGTGATCGGATAACGCCAGTCGCGACCGAACGCGCGCCCGCTGATACGCACGCCCGGCGGCGCCTGCCGCCGTTTGTACTCGTTGCGCTTCACCATCTCGAGCACGCCGATCACGACGGCACGCTCGAAGCCGCGCGCGGCGATCTGATCGACCGACAGGTCCTCCTCGATGAATGCCTCGAGGATCGGATCGAGTACGGCGTAAT
>JBFISV010000279.1:0-3916 GCA_041608415.1 Woeseiaceae bacterium | reverse complement strand
GGTCCAGCGGCACCGGCCGGACCCTGCGGTCCGGCGGCACCGGCCGCACCGGCCGGACCCTGTGCGCCGTCCGCGCCGGCCGAGACCAGCAATGACCAGAAAGCCGCGTCAGTGGGATCCTCGACGCCCGAAGTCGCCTGGATGGCAACGTACACGGATCCCTCGTACTGAACGGCGTCATCGACCTCGTACAGGACGGCATCCTGCCACGCGCCCATCCACGTCAGCGTCAGAGAGCCTTCGAGCTGCTGAATGACCTGGGTGAGCGTCGCGAAGTTCTCGTTCACTTCCTCGGCCAGGGCGGGATCGCCGGCAACGAAAACGTGCGGTACTTCCGTCTGCGCGAAGGTGACGCCCGCGAGTCCGAGTCCGACCAGGGAAAAAGTGCTGCGGGTAAGACGGTTAATCATTTCCAATTCTCCTCATTCCAGTTTCCCTCTCCCCAGTTCAGGTCGGCAGCAGCCGGAGGCGGAGGTGCAGGTGGCACAGCGTTCGCGATCTTGTCGCCGCCGCCGCCGCCACATGCGGAAAGTCCGAGTCCGCAGACCAGTAGCAGGCAGAAGAAACTGACGGGCGATTTCATCACGGCACCGATACCTCCGAATTAGTGCATCGCTGCACGTTGAAGTCCTCAATCCTTGCAGCGAACAGAGAGAAGTCGGAGCGACTCCGACGACATTGCTGCAGCTACTCGAACTGTTTCATCGCAAATCGCGCGGCGAGTCTCGCCGGGCAGCTTTGCAATCCCGCGAAAGATATCTCGACCGGTGGTTGCGACGCTGTGATACAGGCCGCAGTATCAGGAATACACGGCCGTTTCGTTCGACGACACGGCGCGAAAAACGAGAACGCCGTCACAATGCGAAGCGCGCGAATAATAAGGAGTCCGCGTGCAAAAGGGGTCGGATCCGGCCCCTTAATTCTTATTGCCGCCAGAGCCGCTCGTTGCGGGGCTCGACGGGCTCGGTCGAACGATACGGGTTGATGTCGATGCCGCCGCGACGCAGAAAACGCGCGTACACCGACAGCTTGTCCGGCGCGCAGCGTTCGAGGATATCGACGAACATGCGTTCCACGCACGCTTCGTGGAAATCGTTGTGATTGCGATACGAGACGATATAGCGCAGCAGGCCGCCGCTATCGATTTTCGGGCCGGTGTAGTCGATGACGACGCTGCCGGTATCGGGTTGTGCGGTGACCGGGCAGAGGCTGCGCAGCAAATGCGAGTGCAGGACCTCCGAGACCGCCTCGGACCCGTCCGCGGACAGCAGGTTCGCGTCGACGTCCCAGGCATCACAATCGACGTCCCGGTCGTCGATGCGGCGGCCGGGGAACGGCGATATCGGCCGCGCGTCCGTGAGTCCGACTGCCGCGAGATCGGCGCGTACGGTTCGACCGACGCAATTGCCGATATCCCGCCCGATCAGGTCGGCGACTCTGTCGGCCGATTCGAAGCGGCTCATCGAAAATGAATTCAGGTACAGCTTGAGCGATTTGGACTCGACCATGTTGGCGCTGTCGGCCGGGATCCGGATTTCGGCGGTTGCGACCCGCGGGCAACCGTTGTCGCCGAGCCAGGAAAGCTCCCAGGCGTTCCAGATGTCGACGCCATGAAACGGGACGCGGCTGCCTAGGCCGAGCGCGGAGCGGGTCTCGGCGCGTGCGATCGGCCGCAGCAGCGCGGGTGAGTACTGGTTCGGGTATGCTGTCGGCCTGCCTAACGGGGAGTCACTCGGCATCGTTTTCAATTATCCATACGGGGGCGGACGCAGTGTACAATAGCCGCCTTTTTTTCGCGGCCTGAGCCATGCTCCAGCTACTCGCCAACGCGCACGTCTTCGCGCCCGAAGACCTGGGTGTACGCCACCTGTTGATCGGTGCCGGCCGGGTGCTCGCGATCGTCAACGATCCCGACGACGTGCACGTGCCCGACCTCGTTGTCGAGGATCTCGACGGCTCGCGCCTGTTGCCCGGTTTCATAGACGGCCATGCGCACATCACGGGCGGCGGCGGCGAGGCGGGGTTCTCGAGTCGCGTGCCGCCCGTGAGCCTGTCTCGCTTCACACGCGCCGGCGTTACGAGCGTCGTCGGCGTACTCGGGACCGATGACACGACACGCGACACGCGATCGCTGGTCGCGCAGGCCGCGGCGCTGCGCGAAGAAGGGCTCAACGCGTGGTGCCATACCGGCGGCTACCATGTCCCGCCGGTCACGTTGACGGGCAGCGTGCGCGACGACATCGTGTTCATCGAGCCTGTCATCGGAGTCGGGGAACTGGCCATCAGCGATCACCGCTCCAGCCAGCCGACGCTGGACGAGCTGCTGCGCATCGCGAGCGAAGCGCACGTGGCCGGACTCATCACGGGCAAGGCCGGCATATTGCATCTCCACCTCGGCGACGGCTCGCGTGGGCTCGCGGCCGTTCGCAAGGCGCTGAGCCAGACCGAGCTGCCGCCGCGGGTATTCAATCCGACCCATGTCAATCGGGCTCGCGCATTGTTCGAGGAAGCGATCGAGATCGCAGCGCGCGGTTGCGTCATCGACATCACCGCGTTTCCGGTAGCGGAGGACGAGGATGCCTGGTCCGCGGAAGACGCGCTGTTGCGCTACCTGGAATCGGGCGCGCCGGCCGGGAACGTGACGATCAGCTCCGACGGCGGCGGCTGCCTGCCCGAGTTCAACGCCGCCGGCGAGGTGACCCGCATGGACATCGGCGAGCCGGCGAGTCTCGCGGCGACCCTGAAGCGCCTGCTCGAGCGCGGCGCGCGGCTCGAAAACGTGTTGCCCGCGTTCACGTCCAACGTCGCGGCGCTCCTGCGTCTGCGAGACAAGGGCCGCATCCGTGTACAGGGCAGCGCGGATTTCGTGGTGCTCGACGCGGCGAACGACATCGCCGCCGTGATGGTCGGCGGCGACTGGCACGTGCGGCACGGCGTACAGGCCGTCGGCGGACGATTCGAATAATTCAAACCCAGGCGGACTTGACGAGACTATGTGCCCGGCAGAGGCGACAGATTACGCAAACCGTGGATACATCATCCCGATCGGCGGCGCCGAGGAAAAACTCCACAATCCGGAAATTCTCGATCGCTTCGTGACCGAGTGCGGCGGCAAGACGGCGCGCATCAGCATCATTCCGACGGCCTCGGAACTCGAGGACACGGGTCGTAATTACGAAAAACTGTTCCGCAGCCTTGGCGTGCGCCACGCGCGCGTGCTGCCGTTCGTTACGCGCGAAGATTGCCAGACGAGCGACTACCTCGAGTACATCGACAAGTCAGACGGAGTCTTCATGACGGGCGGCAACCAGCTGCGCCTGTCGACGACGATCGGCGGTACGGAGGTTGCGACGCGAATTCGGCGGCGGAATGCGCAAGGCATGCACGTCGCCGGAACCTCGGCGGGTGCGGCGTTCCTTCCGGAGCACATGATCGCGGGTGGCGAGGAGGGCAGCACGCCAAGCCCCGACATGGTGACGATGGCGCCGGGGCTGGGACTGACCAACAAGTTCATCATCGACCAGCATTTCCGCGAGCGCGACAGGCTCGGGCGCCTGCTGACCGCGCTCGCATACAATCCGTTTGCCGTGGGCATCGGTCTCGACGAGGACACGGCCGCCTTCATTCGCCCCGGCGATCATCTCGAGGTCGTCGGCAGCGGCGGCATTACGATCATCGATCCGGTGGATCTGAGTTACTCTTCCATGGACAGGGCGCGCCGCGGCGAGCCCGTCAGCCTGATCGGCGTGAAACTGCATATCCTGATATCGGGCGGGCGCTTCGCGATCGAATCGCGCACGGCCAGCGCGAATGGCGGCTAGAACCTATCTCGAATTAGCTCGTGACCGCGTTGCGGCGCGAGAGGCCGCGATGCGGCGTTGCTCGTCGCTTGTTTGGATTTACCAAACCGCGCTGC
>JBFISV010000278.1:0-3926 GCA_041608415.1 Woeseiaceae bacterium | reverse complement strand
TGGTCGGTGCGCCAGTACCACGGCTCGGAGTTTCACAACTCACGCGCGGTCATGAATCGCTATCTCGGCTACTGGGACGGCAATCCGGCGACGCTCGTGCCCCTGTCCCCCGCCGATTCGGCGCCGCTTTACGTCGAGATGATGGGAGGCGCCGAGCCCATACTGGAAAAAGGCCGCAGCCTTTACGAATCGGGCAAATACCGGCACGCGCTGGAAATCGTCAACAAGCTCGTTTATGCCGAGCCGCGGAACACGACGGCGAAAAACCTACTGGCCGACATCTTCGAACAACTCGGCTACCAGTATGAGAGCGCAAGCCTCAGAAACTCGTTTCTCTCGGCAGCGCTCGAGCTGCGCACGGGCGTGCCGCAGGACATCGGCCTCGAGACCGGTGGCCCCGACGCCGTCAGGGCGCTGACCACGTCGCAGTGGTGGGATGCGATCGCGATTCGCGTCGACAGCCGCAAGGCGGACGGCATCAGCTTCAAACTGAACTTCGTCACGCCGGACAATGGCGAAAGTCTCGTCGTCGAGATGAGCAACGGGACGCTGACGAACATCGTCGGCTTCACCGCGTCCGACGCCGACGCAACGCTCACGATCGACCGCGACGACCTGCTGCCCGTGATGATGCAGCAGACGACGCTGGCAGCACAGGTGCGGTCGGGCAAAGCGCGTCTCGAGGGCGACGGCGGCGTGCTGGCGCGGCTCGGATCGACGCTGGTCGCGTTCGATCCCATGTTCGAGTTGATGCCGGGCACGCGCGCCGCGGCGCGCTGACGCGGGCCCGTCGCCGACCCGGCAGGCGCCGTCCGCCGTAACGGCGCCGGCAAGTCGGCAACATCCCAAAAATGGTGTCGCGTGCACTACAATGCGACTAACAGAACAAGAACAACCGCCGGGAGACACGCATGTTTGATTTCAAGCGAACGATCGACCTCATAAAAGGCGCTCTGTTTGACCCTGAGGCCACGTGGGACAGCTACCTTCCCGATGCCGGGGACTGGAAAAAAACCGCTGCGCTGCTGACGGGGCCGCTAGTGGTCGGATCCGGCATCATTTCCTACGTCATCAACCTGATTTTCCCGAACCGGCTGCCGTTCCTGCCCGGGCCCACTCTCACCGGCATGCTCGCGGGAATCCTCATTTCGGCCATTGCCGCCGTCGTCATCGCCTTCGTCGTCGCCATCCTCGCAGGAATGTTCAAGGGCAAGAACAGTTTTCCGCTCGGCCTCGCGGCCACGTCACTCGCATTCGTGCCCGGCTACATCGGCAGCGCGCTCGTGCATATACCGTGGCTCGGCGGACTCATCTCGCTCGCGTTCGGCATATACGGCCTCGTGCTGCTGTGGCGCATCATCCCCAAGTACCTCGAGGTGCCGGGGGCGTCCCGCGTCGGGCACTACATCCTGTCGCTCGTCGCATCCATCGTCGTGTTATTCATCCTCTCGGCGGTATTCGGCGGTGCCCTTTTCGGGGCTCGTACGAGCGGCCTGGCCGATTACAGGGATGCCGCCGTCGGCCGGGAGGACAGCGGCCCGTCCGGCATGTTCGGTGCGATGGAACGCCAGGGGAAAATCATGGAGGCGGCCGGGGAGGACACCTACGACCCGCCGCGCAATGGCAAGGTCAGCAAAGCGCAGGTCGAAAAACTGATCTCCGTCATGGCCAAGACCCGGGACCTCAGGACGTCGCAAACGGAACGGCTCGAGGCACTCAGCAAGAAGGCCGAGGACAAGCAGATCGAATCGCTGAGCGAGGCTTTTTCCGGCATGAGCGGCATCATGGGGCTCACGACGGCGGAAATGGAGGTCGTCAAGACCGGCGGCGGCAACTGGGCCGAACATCAGTGGGTCAAGGAACAGCTGCGCGTTGCACAGATCCAGAAAGACATCAGCGACGCCGTGAAGCACAACTACGAACTGTATCTCGAATACGAAGACCAGCTGCGCGAGGTCGGCCTCTGACCGGCGCGCGGGTTTGTCGCGAGGACGAGCGCGGCCGGTCCGGGCGCCTGCGACGGTCCCGCTGCGGCGTCGTCGCCTGATCTGCGCGCCCGGACCGGGCCCGGGATCGCGCCGGCGGGCCGGCCCGGCACAGGGACTCAATTAGCGTCGCGCAACGGGCGCGCCGATATTGTGCGGGCTGTACACGTACATGCCGTTGGCAAAGCGTTAGAATCGCCGGACTTCGATCAATGGCGCAGAGTACTCGTCCCCAAATGGCGGCAACCCCCACCTTTTCGACCGTATCCGTCGTCATTCCGGCGCGCAACGAGGCCGCCTGTATCGCGAGGACCGTTCGGGCAGTCCTGGAGCAGGCGTCGGAGAACTGTGCCGTCGAGGTCATCGTCGTCGACGACGGCTCGACCGACGACACGCCGCGAATCGCGCGCGAGGCCGGAGCGCGGGTCCTCGACATGGGCGGCCGCGGCGGCAACCCCGCCGCCGCACGCAATCGCGGCGCCGCGGCTGCGGCAGGCGACCCGATCATATTCCTGGACGCGGACTGCCAGGTCGCCGAAGGCTGGCTCGAAGGGTTCCTCGACGCCCATGGGCGCGGCGAGACCATCGTTGGCGGTTCTCTCGACCTGCCGGACGGCCTCGGGATCACCGCGCAGTGCGACTACTATTGCGGCTGGTACATGGTGCATTCCCGCCGGCCCGGAGGCTACGTACCGCATGCGCCGGCGCCGAATCTGAGCGTGCGGCGCGACGCGTTCTTCGCCACGTCCGGATTCGAGGAACTGCCGTACTCCATTGCGAGCGAGGAGCGCGCCTGGCAAGCCGACCTGCGCGCCCGCGGCCATCGAATCTACTTCGAGCCGCGCGCCCGCGCGTATCATTTCAACCGCCCGGGACTTTCGAACCTGTTGCGCCGCAATTATCGGTGGGGATACGCGGCGATTCGCAGCAAGAACGAAACGGGATCGGCGCGGCTCGCCTGGATCTACCGTTATCCCCGCCTGCTCATCCTCGGGAGCCTGCCGCTCGCGTTCGTGCACACGGCATTCATCATTTCGTGCTGGCTGCGGGCCGGCGTCTACCGCCCGCTTGCGATGCTGCCGTTGGTGCTGCTGTCCCGGCTGGCATACAGCACCGCAATGATGATCGGAGGCATTCGTTGGCTGCGCGAGCGCAAGTCGAAGCGACCGGCGATCGAAGGACTCAGTTCGCCGCCCGATATCGACAATCAGCCCCGCGGATGACAGCACAAGCTCGCGCGCAAGACACGCGAACCAGGATACTGGTCGCCTCGCTGTTGCTTTTCAACGAGCAGGGAGAGCCGAATACGAGCACGAACGACATTGCGAACGAAGTCGACATCAGCCCGGGAAATCTGTACTACCACTTTCGCAAGAAGTCCGACCTGATCAACGCGTTGCTGGAGGAGTTTCAGGCCGATGCGAGACGGGTACTCCAGCCGCCTGACATCGACAGCCTCTCTGTAGAGGACTTCTGGGTGTTCCTCCATTTGCTGCTGGAAACGATGTCGGCGTATCGTTTCCTGCTGCGCGACATGGAGACGCTGGGAGCGCATTATCCGAAGGTCAGCCAGACACTCGGGAAATTCGTCAAGGCGCTGGTCGCCGTCGTGCGCCTCTACCTCGAGGGCATGCGACAGGCCGGGATCCTCACGATCGACGCGGGTGACGTCGCGGTCGTCGGCCGAATCGTCGTCGTCATTGCGTTGTTTTCCGAGCGCTACGACGCGCTCGTCGACGGTGATGCGGCGCCGGACGAATCCGCGTTACGCACCGCGAGTTCGGTACTGAACGCCTTGTCGTCCTATACGAATCCCGAAGCGGCATCGACAATGCAGGACCTGAGGTCGCGGTACCTCGCCTGACTATTTCGCCGCAACGAAGTGCGGGCCGCAGGTAACATCGGCCGGGCGGGAGCAACAGCCAAAAAAAAAATGGCCGC
>JBFISV010000277.1:0-3935 GCA_041608415.1 Woeseiaceae bacterium | reverse complement strand
GCCCGCATCATCTTCGTCAACAAGCTCGACCGCATCGGCGCGGATTTCTACCGCGTCGTCGAGCAGATCAAGACGGTCCTCGGCGCGAACCCGCTCGTCATGGTGCTGCCGATCGGCATCGAGGACGACTTCAAGGGCGTCGTCGATCTGCTGACCCGCAAGGCATGGGTCTGGAGTTCGTCGGACAATCCCGAGGCCTACGAGATCACGGACGTGCCCGAGGACATGGCGGCAGCCGTCGAGGAATGGCGCGAGAAACTCGTCGAGACGGCCGTCGAGCAGGACGACGAACTCCTCGAGCAGTATCTCGAGGGCAACGAACCCTCGGTCGAAGACCTGAAGCGCTGCATCCGCAAGGGCACGATCGCCCTGGATTTCTTCCCGACCTACTGCGGTTCTGCATTCAAAAACAAGGGCATACAGAATGTTCTTAATGCAGTGGTTGACTTTCTGCCGAATCCGACCGAAGTCCGGCCGCAGCCCGAAATCGACCTCGAGGGCAACGAGACCGGCGGCGTCGCGCTCGTCGACCCGTCGAAGCCGCTGCGCGCGCTGGCGTTCAAGATCATGGATGACCGCTACGGCGCCCTTACGTTCACCCGCATCTACTCGGGCACCATCAAGAAAGGCGACAACGTACTGAACACGTTCACGGGCAAGACCGAACGTATCGGCCGCATCGTCGAAATGCACGCCAACTCGCGCGAGGAGCTCGACTCGGCACAGGCAGGCGACATCGTTGCGCTGCTCGGCATGAAGAATACACGCACGGGCCACACGCTCGCGGATGCCAGCAATCCGGCGACGCTCGAGCCGATGGTGTTCCCGGACCCCGTGATCTCGGTGGCGATCTCTCCCAAGGACAAGGCGGGCATGGAGAAAATGGGCGTCGCCCTGAACAAGATGGTGCAGGAAGATCCCTCGTTCCAGGTCGCGACGGACGAGGACTCCGGCGAAACGCTCATCAAGGGCATGGGCGAGCTGCACCTCGATATCAAGGTCGACATTCTGCGGCGCACGCACAAGGTCGACGTCGAGATGGGCAAGCCGCAGGTGGCGTATCGCGAAACGATCACGCAGGCGATCGACGATTCGTACACGCACAAGAAGCAGTCGGGCGGCTCGGGCCAGTACGCCAAAATCGACTACCGCATCGGTCCTGCCGAGAAGGGCGCGGGTTACGTGTTCGAATCGAAGGTCACCGGCGGTAACGTGCCGCGCGAGTACTGGAGCGCCATCGAGAAAGCGTTCCTCGTCAGCATGGCCGAAGGCACGCTGGCCGGTTATCCGCTGCTCGACGTCGAGTTCACGCTGCTCGACGGTGCGTTCCACGCCGTCGACTCGTCGGCGCTCGCGTTCGAAATCGCGACCAAGGCCGCGTATCGGCAGTCGGTGCCGAAAGCCGGCCCGCAGCTGCTCGAACCGATCATGAAAGTCGACGTATTTACGCCGGAGGACCACGTCGGCGACGTCATCGGCGACCTCAACCGCCGCCGCGGCATGATCCGCTCACAGGATGCGGGGACCACCGGGGTGCGCGTCAAGGCGGATGCGCCGCTGGCGGACATGTTCGGCTACATCGGCCATCTGCGGACCATGACCTCGGGCCGCGGCCAGTTTTCGATGGAGTTCTCCCACTATGCGCCCTGTCCGCAAAACGTCGCGGACGAGGTCGTCAAGGAAGCGCTCGAGCGGAAGGCGAAGAAGTAGTCGGGCGGCAGGACGGCTCGCCAGCACCTCAGGCCCCCGCCGGCACCACCGGCGGGGGCTTTTTCCTGCCGGCGATGACCGCATCGATGCTGAACAGCAGGACCGCCGACCAGATCAGGCTGAAACATACGACGTGTGCCGTGGTGAGCTGCTCGCCGAAATAGACGCCGGTCGCGAACTGCAGCGTCGGCGCGATGAACTGCATGAAACCGATCGTCGTCAGCGTCAGGCGGCGGGCGGCGATCGAAAAACAGAGCAGCGGTATGACCGTAAACGGGCCCGCCAGCAGCAACAGTGCGCTCAGTTGCAGATCTCCCGCCATGAACGGCGACGCGCCGGCGGCGATCTGCCACACGAGCCAGACGCTCGCCGCGGGCAACAGCAGCAGCGTCTCGACGAACAGGCCCGGCATGGCGCCGATGACGACTTTCTTGCGAATCACGCCGTACAGTGTGAAAGATACGCCTAGGGCCAGCGCAACGTACGGGATGTTTTGCGAGCGAAGAGCCAGAAAAAGCACACCCGCCGCCGCAAGCACCACCGCGGCGAGCTGCCGCTTGCGCAGGCGATCGCCGAATAACCAGACGCCCGCGAGCACGTACATCAGCGGGTTGATGTAGTAGCCGAGACTGGCCTCGAAGATTCGCTCGTTCTGGATCGCCCAGATGTATATCAGCCAGTTGATCGCAATCGTCAGCGCGGCGAGCGCGAGCCACCTGAGTAACAGCCGATGCGTGAACGCACGCCGCACCTCGCGCCACTGACGCCGGGCGAGAATGATGCCGCCGCCGAACAATGCCGCCCAGACGATTCGATGGGCCAGAACTTCGAGCGGCGCCACCGTCTCGATCAGCTTGAAATAGACCGGGAATACGCCCCACAGGACGTACGCGAGAAGTCCGGCGATGACGCCGGCGCGCGCCTCGACGCCGGCGCCCGGCTGAGTGTCCGACATGATGGCCCGAAGTTTGCCGGCTTTTCGGCTCAAATACCTGCTTTTGTTCGCTTTTTCTCGACCCGCCGAGCATCAAGAAGATTCATTTCTGTGACATGCCTCGACGATTAACGGCGCCGAAATTCGCAAACTTGTCGACCAGATCCGGGCAAGCGGGCTTTTCCGCCTCACCACGAGAGCTACTTGGAGCCTCATGTACGAGCAACACTACGGACTCGATCGACGGCTGTTCCTGAGCCACACCAGTGCAAACGAGGTTTTTGTCGGACCGCAGACGGCGAAATACCTGCACGGCGCCAAGAAGGCGCTGGCGGTACCCGATGCGGCTATCGCCGTCATCGGCGAACCTGGCGTCGGCAAGACCACGCTCGTCAACCGGTCGCTGCAGGCCAGCGACTTCGATTTGAGCGTCATTCGTATTCCCAGGCTGCAGTTGGGCCACGACGAAATCCTCGAATTCCTGCTCGAGGAACTGGGTGCCGACAACGTACCGGCGAGCACGATCAGGAAGATCGCGCTTCTGAAGCGCCTAATCTCGGAGCGCATGAGTTCGGGAACCCGCATCGTCGTCGTCATAGAGGACGCCGTCTGGATCGGCCTGGACGCGCTCGCGGAACTCGAAGCGCTGACGGCCGCCGACGGCGATGAGAGCGAGGGCGCCAACCTGATTCTCATGGGTGACGGCGCGCTGAAGGGAATACTGCAATCGGATGCGCTGGCGCGCCTGCACCAGCGTGTGCGATTTCACAGCAACCTAAAACCTTTGTCTTCGCAAGAGCTGGCTGCGTATCTGAAGCACGCATTCCGTCTCGCCGGGGGCGACTTCGATCAGTTGTTTACCGATAATGCAGCGCTGTATCTGCACCGGCTCACCGATGGCATACCGCGCATCGCCAACAACCTCGTCGAGTCGATCCTGGTCGCGGGGGCCGAAAAGCGGCTCGCGCAAATCGACAACGCGCTGATCGCGCGCATCGCGCGGGATGAATACGGGCTCAAGGCCGAGTTTCCGATTACGAACACGGCCGGGTTGGACCCAGCCGCGAATTCGGCCGCCGAGGCAACGCCCGCTGTGCAAGAGACGTCGAAGTCGCGGTCGGAATCGGAAGATGACATGATTTCCGAGTCGCGCCTCGGCGTCGGCCCGAAATTCGGCATCACTGCAATCATTTCCGAGACATCGCCCGATCTCGACGGTCTCGCAAACGGGCTCGCGGATGCGAGCGACGAGTCCGCCGATTCCGACTCGGAAATCGACCTGGCAAACCTG
>JBFISV010000276.1:0-3938 GCA_041608415.1 Woeseiaceae bacterium | reverse complement strand
GCCTGTCCGACCGCCTCGGCCCGCTGACCTACAGCGAGGACGATGGCGAAGTGTTTCTGGGTCGCAGCGTGACCCAGCACAAGCAGGTCTCCGACGACACCGCCAACTCGATCGATCTCGAGGTGCGCCGCATCATCGATTCGAATTACGAGCGCGCGAAAAAGCTCCTCGACGAACACGTCGACAAGTTGCACACGATGGCCAAGGCCCTGGTCAAGTACGAAACGATCGGCGAGGAGCAGATCAAGGACATCATGGCCGGCCGTGAGCCGCGGCCACCCGCGGACTGGGACGACACCATCGACAAGGACGCGAGCGGATCGGCGCCGGCGGAGTCCGACGCGCCGGGCCAGATCGGCGAACCAGCCACCGAAAACTGAGACGGGCCGGAGCACCCGCTCCGTGCGCATCGGCGCCTTCGAGTTCGACACGCCGGCGGTGATGGGCATCCTCAACGTCACGCCGGATTCGTTTTCGGATGGCGGCCGTTATGTCTCCCGCGACGCCGCGCTGCGGCAGGCCGAGTCCATGATCGCAGCCGGTGCCGCCATTCTCGATATTGGCGGCGAATCCACGCGCCCGGGCGCGGATGCCGTTGGTGCGGACGAGGAACTGCAAAGGGTGATCCCCGTCATCGAGGCGCTGCGGGAAATCTGCGATATTCCCTTGTCCGTCGACACCAGCAAAGGCGAAGTGATTCGAGCAGCGGTGGCCGCGGGCGCCGACCTGATCAACGACACGCGGGCATTGCGAGAACCCGGGGCGCTGGAGGCAGCGGCCGAATCCGGGGTCACGGTATGCCTCATGCACATGCAGGGGCAGCCGCGAACGATGCAGCGAGACCCGGCGTATCGGGATGTCACCGCCGAGGTCGGCGAGTTTCTGATGAGGCGCCGTGACCGCTGCGTCGCGGCGGGTATCGACGCGGCCAACGTCGTTTTCGATCCGGGCTTTGGCTTTGGCAAGTTGCTCGCTCATAATATCGAGCTGCTGGCGAACCTCGGACACCTGGCGGGGCTGGGCCAGCCGCTGCTCGTCGGATTGTCGCGCAAGGCAATGCTCGGTGAGCTGACGGGGCGCCCGGTGGGCGAGCGCGTCGCGGCGAGCGTCGCCGCGGCCGTCATAGCCGTCGTCAATGGCGCGCACATCGTGCGCGCACATGACGTGGCGGAAACGGTGGATGCCCTGCGGGTGCTTGCCGCTGTTATGAAATCGGGATCTTAGTGGAATGACAAAAAAATACTTCGGCACGGATGGCATTCGCGGCACCGTCGGCCGCCATCCGATGACGGCCGACTTCGCAATGCGGCTTGCGAGTGCCGCGGCGCGCGTTTTGGCGCCGGATGGCGGTACCGTGCTGATCGGCAAAGACACGCGCTTGTCGGGTTATATGTTCGAGTCCGCGCTCGAAGCGGGCTTCGTCGCCGCGGGGGCCGACGTGCTGCTGCTCGGCCCGCTGCCGACCCCCGGCATCGCATTTCTTACGCAACAGTTCAAGGCCGATCTCGGCGTCGTAATCAGCGCGTCGCACAATCCGTACTTCGACAACGGCATCAAATTTTTCGACGGCGCGGGATCCAAGCTGACCGACGAGCTGGAATATGCGATCGAGGCGCTGCTCGATGAGCCCGCGATCACCCTCGAATCCGGTTCGCTCGGCAAGGCGAAGCGCATCGACAGCGCGCGAACCCGCTACCAGGAATTCTGTGCGTCGACATTCCCCGAGGATCAGACGCTGGCCGGCCTGAAAATCGTGTTCGACGGCGCCAACGGCGCCGGATACAAAGCGGGTCCGCGTACGCTGGCCGATCTCGGCGCGGAAGTCATCCCGATCGGCTGTTCGCCGAACGGCCGTAACATCAACGATTCCTGCGGCTCGACGCATCCGGACCTGCTGCGCTCGATGGTGCCCGCGCTGGGCGCCGACGTCGGCATCGCGCTCGACGGCGATGGCGATCGCCTCGTCATGGTCGACGAAAGCGGCCAACTCATGGATGGCGACCAGCTACTGTTCATCCTCGCGAACGCGCGTGCGCAAAGCGGCCAGCTGAAAGGGCCGGTGGTCGGCACGGTGATGAGCAATCTCGGGCTCGAGCATGCATTGCGCGACCGCAACATCGCGTTCCACCGCGCCGCGGTCGGCGATCGCTACGTGCTCGAGGCGCTGCGCGAGACGGGCGGCGTGATCGGCGGCGAGACCTCGGGCCACATGATCGTGCTCGACCAGACCACCACGGGAGACGGCCTGATTTGCGCACTGCAGGTGCTCGCAATCATGAAGGCCGGCGGTCAGCCGCTGTCCGCGCTCGCCGCCGACATGTCGAAATACCCGCAGACGATGGTCAACGTCCGCATCGGGAAGCGGCTCAATCCGGCCGACTCGCCGGCCATCTGCGACGCCGTGAGCGCGGCCGAGCTGGCGCTCGAGGACAGGGGCCGAATCGTGCTGCGGGCGTCGGGCACCGAGC
Organism: Woeseiaceae bacterium; assembly: GCA_041608415.1. Lineage (GTDB taxonomy): Bacteria > Pseudomonadota > Gammaproteobacteria > Steroidobacterales > Woeseiaceae > UBA1847. The sequence goes on along the minus strand of JBFISV010000276.1, from coordinate 1,470 downwards.
CCGTCATCCGCGTCATGGTCGAGGGGCAGGACGAGGAAATGGTCGCAGATCTCGCGCGCAGTCTCGCAGACGTCGTTGCGCAGGCGGCGAACTAGGCCCCGCGCCATGCGAGGCGCGTTGCTTTAGGGCAGGCTGCCCGGTATCCTTTCGCGCCCTTGGTCCCTGTGGAACCGACGAAATGCGCAAGTTCCTTGTTGCGGGCAACTGGAAAATGAACACCGATGCCGCAAGCGGCGAAAAGCTGGTTGCGGGCATCCTCGAGGGTCTCGATGCGGCGTGCGGCGTGGACGTGCTGGTGTGCCCGCCATACCCGTACCTGCATCGGATCGGGCGCCAGTTGACCGGCACGCCGTTGCTGCTCGGTGCGCAGAACGTCTCGGAGCACGCCTCGGGTGCCTACACGGGCGAGGTCGCGCCGGCCATGCTCAGGGACGTGGGCTGCCAGTACGTGATCGTGGGGCATTCGGAGCGGCGGTCGCTGTATGGCGAGTCGAGCGTTCAGGTGGCGGCGAAATTCCGCGCGGCGCAGGCTGCCGGGCTCACGCCGATACTGTGCGTCGGCGAGAGCCTGGAGCAGCGCGAGGCGGGCTCGACCGAGGCGGTCGTTGCGAGCCAGATCGCGGCGGTCATCGCGACGAGCGGCGTGGACGCTTTCGAGTCGGCCGTCATTGCGTACGAACCGGTATGGGCGATCGGCACCGGCCGCGTTGCGACGCCCGAACAGGCCCAGGACGTCCACCGGCACATACGCGAATTGCTGGCCAGGGACAGTGCCGACGTCGCGCGCCGGGTGCAGATACTGTACGGCGGCAGCATGAAAGGTGAGAATGCGGCCGGATTGCTCACGATGGCGGATATCGACGGCGGCCTCATTGGCGGTGCGTCGCTGAAGCACGCGGATTTCCTTGCCATCGTGAATGCCGCTTCGGAAACGGCGCAAGAAAACTGAGGATCTGATGGATACGATGCAAAAGGCCTTCCTGATCGGGCATACGCTGATCGCTTTGCTGATCATCGCTCTCGTGCTGCTGCAGCGCGGCAAGGGCGCCGACGCGGGTGCCGCCTTCGGTGCCGGGGCGTCGGGCACGGTGTTCGGTGCCCGCGGGTCGTCGAGCTTTTTCTCTCGCATGACGGCGATTTTCGCGACGGCATTTTTCGCGAGCAGCCTCACGCTGGCGTATCTGAGCAGCCAGCGCAGCGAGGCGCCGTCGAGCCTGCTCGAAGACGCGCCGGTGTCGGAACAGCCTGCCGAGGCGCTACCGGCCGGCGACGAGATCTTGCCGACCTCGGAGTTGCCGTCGATCGACGACGCGGCCGAAACGCTGCAGGACGCCGTCGGCGATCTGCCCGAAGTCGCAGACGGTGACGAAAGCGAGTAGCTCGAATAACCGTGCTCTGGTGGTGGAATTGGTAGACACGCTGTCTTGAGGGGGCAGTGGCGCAAGCCGTGCGAGTTCGAGTCTCGCCCAG
>JBFISV010000275.1:0-3951 GCA_041608415.1 Woeseiaceae bacterium | reverse complement strand
GTCGACATGCGCGTGCTCAGGCCCGCGCGGCCGCCCGGTGAAAAACTGCCGCTCGTGCTCCTGCTCGGCGGCCAGCGCACGGGGCGGGACGCCGTCGATCTCGTCGGCGAGCCGACGGACATCGCGTACGCCGCGATCGACTATCCCTACCCGGGTCCCGAAAAACTCCGCGGCTTCTGGCCATCGGTGAGCGCCGTGCCCGCTATCCAGCAGGCGTTTCTCGACACGCCCGCGGCACTCATGCTCGCGCTGCGCTGGGCGCTCAGGCAACCGTGGGTCGACGAGGACCGCATCGAACTCGTCGGCATCAGCCTCGGCGTGCCGTTCGCGGCGATCGCCGGCGCACTCGACACGCGCTTCACGCGCGTCTGGTTCATGCACGGCGGCGGCCACAATCCGAGCTGGGCCGCGGGCGCCGCCCGAGGCCGGATCGAAAACCATGCGCTGCGGCGGCTCGCCGCACACGCCGGCCTGTTCCTCGTCTACGGCAATTCCATCGACACCCGCCGGTGGATGCGCCGCATCGCGCCACGGCCGCTCATCATCGTTTCCTCCTGCGCCGACGAATACGTGTCGCGCGATGCGCTCGCGCCGTTCATCGAGGCCGCGGCCAGCGACCACGTCGAGCTTTACTGGACACGCGGACCGCACGTCCGCCCGGGTCGCCGGGACGTGCTCGACCAGCTGTTCGGCCTCATCGCAGAACGCGTGCGCGGCCGGGCCTCCCCGCCCTCGGTCCGCTGCCCCGGCGATCAGACCCTGTAGTCCGCGCCGCCGCGCTGGCCGCTCGCGACGGCAGGCCCTCTATACTAGCGGCCTGATCCATTGCGGGTGTCAGGGTGGCTTCCGAGATTCTCAAAGGCTTTTATCTGCACGATCTCCTCGTCGAGCCGCTCAAGGGCCAGGTGACGGGGCGATCGGGCAGCGCGCACCTCACGCCCAAGGCGATGGAGGTGCTGCGCTGTCTCGCCGAGGCGCCCGGCGAGATCGTGACGCGCGAGCACCTGCTCGCCGAGGTCTGGGGCGAGGGCCACGGCAGCCCCGAATCTTTGAGCCATGCCGTCGGCGAGATCCGCCGCGCGCTGGATGATCACCCCGGCGATCCGCGCTTCATCCAGACGCTGCCCCGTCGCGGCTACCGGCTGCTCGCCGAACCCGTGCTCGTTACCGAGACGACCGATTCCGTCGTGCTCGGCGCCGAGCGCGGCGCGCGCGTCACGGACATCGGTTTTCTCGAGAACCTCAAGCGCCGCGGCGTGCTCGAAACCGCCATCGCCTACCTGCTGGTCGGCTGGCTCCTGATACAGGTCGGCGACATCGTGTTCGACCAGCTGCTGCTGCCGGTCTGGGCCGGCACCTTCGTCACGGTGCTCGTCATCGCGGGCTTTCCCATCGCGCTCGTATTGTCCTGGTACCTCGAATTCCGCGACGGCCGCGCCGTGCTGGACCAGGCCTCGCCGGCCGACGCGAGGCGCCGGCGATTCAGCCGCACCTATCTCTCGGTCATCGGCGCACTCGTCGTCGCCGCGGGCCTAGTCTACGTTTACGACCGGAGTGTGGGCCTGCCGCAGGCGACGCCCGCTTCGGCGGCGGCCGGCGCATCCGAAATAGTTTTCGAACCGCCGCCCATCTTCGAAAACTCGTTCGCCGTGCTGCCGTTTCTGAACGTCGACGGCGGCGAGGAGACACAGCTCTTCGCGAACGGCCTCGTCGACGACGTCATTCACCGGCTGTCGCACATTCCGGGGCTGCGCGTCTCGGCGCGCGGTGATTCGTTCACGCTGTCGCCCAACACGTCCTCCGAACAGGTTCGTCGACGCCTGCGCGTGCAGATGTATCTCGGCGGCAGCGTCGAGATCGCCGCGCAGCGGATACGCGTCAACGCACAACTCATCGATTCCGCAACCGGCTTTCACGTACTCGCGCGCACGTTCAACAGGCCGCGCGAGGACTTTTTCCAGATTCGCGACGAGATCACGAGCCTGACCGTTGCGAACGTCCGCGTCGCGCTGCCGCCCGACGTGAATGCCGCGTCGCACCTGCAGTTCACCGAGGAGCCGCCGCCGCTCGATGCGTACCTGCTGTATCGCCGCGGCGTCGAAGCGCTCCTGAAACCCAAGACGATCGACACGATTGCAACGGCGCTCGGCTGGTACGACGCCGCGCTCGAGGTCGATCCCGATTACGCGGCCGCGCACGCCGGCAAGTGTGCGGCCTTCGTGGCCGGTTACACCGAGGTCGACGATCCGGTCTTCATTTCCAATGCCGAGGCGGCCTGTGCGCGGGCGCTGCGGCTGAACCCCAATCTCGACATCGTGCATACCGCGCTCGGCGACCTCTACCAGTCGACGGGCCGGTACGACGCGGCCGAAGCGGCGTACCTGAAGACGCTCGAGATCGATCCGTCGAGCGTCGCGGCGCTGACCGGGCTCGGCCTGACCTACCAGCGGCTCGAACGGCTCGACGAGGCCGAGGCCAGGCTGCAGAAAGCCGTCGACGTGCACCCCGGTGACGCGGCCGCATACGGCATGTTCGGGACCTTCCTGTTCGAGTCCGGGCGCTTCGCCGAGGCGGCCGAACAGTTCAATTACGTTGTGGCACTGGAGCCCGACAACATGCTCGGGGTTTCGAATCTCGCCTCGTCCTACATGCTGCAGGGCGACTTCGCGGCCGCGGTGCCGGCATTTCAGAAGGCCATCGACATCGAGCCGACGACGCTCGCGTACAGCAACCTCGGGCTCATGTACTACTACCTCGGGGATTTCGATGCGGCCATCGCGAGCCACTTCGAAGCGATCGAGTTGCAGCCGAACGACTACCTTTCGCGCTCCAATCTCGGCGATGCGTTGTGGGCGGCGGACCGCACGGACGAAGCCGAGCGCGCCTATACCACCGCCGATCGCATGGCGAGCGGCGCGCTGCAGGTCAACCCGAACGATCCGTTCACGATGATGGATCTCGCCTGGATCAAGACCGCGCTCGGCGAACGCGAGGTAGCGCGGCGACTGATCGACAGGGCGAAGGAACTCGCCGCCGACGACCCGTACGTGCATTACATCGACGGCCTGATCCACAATCGGCTGGGCGCGAGTACCGCAGCCATCGCGGCGCTCGAGACCGCCGTCGAGGAGGGTTATTCGACCCGGCTCCTCGCCGGCGACCCCAATCTTTCCAATCTGGTCGAGGATTCCCGTTTCCAGCGGGTCCTCGGCCTGTCGGAATGAGTTCTCAGCAACTAAGCTTGGGATGGGGCGTTCTCATCGATGCCGGGGATGACCCGGCGGGCCCGCGCGATTCGCTCGCGCCAGGAAAGATATACCGGCAGAAACAACCCGGGAGAAACCAAGAATGAACAAGAAAATTCTCTTCGTCGTGCCGCTCGGCTGGCTCCTCACAGGCTGCGCGATGCAGCAGCAAGTGCCGCCCATCATATGCGACCCCTACCCCGTGCCCAATTGCAGCGGCAACAACAACGCGCAGGCGCCAACCATCAACCTGAATACGCAGTCATTGATGGTAAATCCGGGCTGCGTTGATGCCGACAAGAGCACCACGCTGGTATTCATGCTGACGCCAATGGGTGGGAAAAACCGCGGCGACGTCGAAATCTTCCCGAAGGACAAAGTGGATTCCTGGCTTGCCGGGACCAATAATGGCAACGCGGATTTCATTTTCATTCCCATCCCGGCCGGCACGGCCGCGGGAATTTACGAATACGGGATCAAGATCGGGTCGAAGTGCGTCGACCCGCGCGTGCGGGTCCGCTAAAAAAGGGCCGGATCCGACCCCTTATTTTGGATCCGACCCCTTATTTGACCCTTTTTCTGTAGTCAGGCGGCGAGCGCGTCTTCGGCCGACAGGTACTTGTAGCCGAGGTCGTGCGCGACGGCTTCGTGGTTGACGTGGCCCGCGTGCACGTTGAGACCGTTGGCGAGATGCGGGTCGCGCCTG
>JBFISV010000274.1:0-3957 GCA_041608415.1 Woeseiaceae bacterium | reverse complement strand
GGATGTTGCCTCCCTGAGGTTCGTTCTTCAGGCCTCGGTGCGTTCGGTCGAATCGAGAGCCCCGTGTCGCGCTCTTCGACCGCGCCGCCGCCCCAGGGGCGCGGTCGTCTGCGGCGCTGAAAAGTCGGCACGATTGTACCAATTATGTAAATACGATTGCTATGATTACTTTATATGTGCCCAAACGATCATAAATGTGCGAAGAGACGGCCCGATTTTGCCGCGGGAGACGGCGCGCAACGCGCCGTCCGGGGCCGGCCGAGATTGGCGTGAGTTGCTGGAATCGGCGCGCGTGGCCCGCACTCAGAATATGCCGGCCTCGAGCCCCGCGGCGAGCGTGAGCCCGAGTTCCTCGCAGTCGGAGAGCCGGGCCGCGTCGAATTCGCCCACGATCATGACCGGTTCCTGTACCTCTCGCACGGAGAGCCCCGTCAGAATCCGCCGCAGGCTGGTAAGCGCGCCGGTGCCGTCGTTACCGGCACGGATGAACAGTGCGAACGGCTTGCCGTCCACCTTGCCCTCGCACGCATAGTAGACGCGATCGAGAAAGTACTTCATCGCGCCGCTCATGTAGCCGAAATTCTCGGGCGTGCCGAGAATGAAACCGTCGCACCACATGAGGTCGTCGGCATCCGCCTCGAGTGCGCTCAGCGCCCGGACCTCGACGTTGTCCACGTCGTCGTGACTGGCGCCGCGTATGACGGCGTCCGCCATTTGCGAGGTCGTGCCCGACTGGCTGTGATGGACGATAAGAAGGCGTTTTGCTCGCGGCATGATTGCGAGTGTAACCCGCGGCGGCCGGGCGATTTTGGTTAGACTGCGGGCCATGGTATTGCCCGCCGCCCCAGAAGCCGCCAGTGCAGACGACATCGAGGCCGTGATCGGCACCCTGCCCGAAGACTTGAGGGCCGGCGCGACGCACTGGTTTCAGCGTTTGTGCGAACAGCAGGGCCCGCCGCGCGTGGCGACGCTGCCGGGACTGACACGGCTCGTCGCCAGCAGTGATTTCGCGGCGCGCGTGCTGTTGCGTCACTGGGCCGAATTCCGCACGGCCCACGGCGATCTCGCGGTCTTCGAACAGCCGCCGGACGTTGCGGCGCTGGCGCGGTTTGCCGACGAGGTGAGCCGCAGCGATGCACCGAAAGCGGATGTCATGGCGCTACTTCGCGCCGAGCGCAACCGCCGGCTGGCACACATTTTATGGCGCGACATGATCGGCGGCTCTGGTGTCGACGAGACCCTGGAGAACCTCTCGACGGTCGCGGACCAATTGCTGCGCGCTGCATCGAATTATGCCGAGGCGCACATGCGCGAACGCTTCGGCCGCGTGCGCGGCGACGACGGCGAGCCCGTGCCGCTCGTGATCCTCGGCATGGGCAAGCTCGGCGGTCGGGAGCTGAATTTCTCGTCGGATATCGACCTCGTATTCACCTATTCTCGCGACGGCAGCAGTGACGGGAAAAAATCCCTGCACGCACAACAGTACTTCGACCGGCTTTCGCGCGCGATCATCTCGCTGCTCGATGAGCCGACCGCGGACGGTTTCGTTTTTCGCATCGACACGCGGCTGCGCCCGTTCGGCGACAGCGGCCCGCCCGTCGTCAGTTTTGCGGCCCTCGAATCCTACCTGCTGCAGCATGGCCGCGACTGGGAACGCTATGCCTACGTCAAGGCCCGCATCGTCGGCCCGCGGCCCGCGGAGACCGTCGAGCGCGAGTTGTTCGACGAGCTGATTCTGCCGTTCGTTTTCAGGCGCTACCTCGACTACGGCGTCTTCGAGTCGCTGCGCGAAATGCACGCGAAGATCTCACAGGAAGTAAAACGCCGTGAACTCGCGGACAACGTCAAGCTCGGACCCGGCGGTATTCGCGAAATCGAATTCATCGTGCAATCCCTGCAGCTCGTTCGCGGCGGGCGTCGCCGGGACCTGCAGACACCGTCGCTGCAGCCCGCCCTCGCACTGCTCGTCGACAGTAAAGGCGTCGGCCCGGAAGCGGCCGCGGCTCTCGCGAGCGCCTACCGTTTTCTGCGCCGGATTGAAAACTACCTGCAGGCAATGCGCGACAACCAGACTCACGAGCTGCCCGGCGACGCGGCCGATCGTGCGCGTCTCGTCCTCGCCATGGGCTATACGGACTGGCCGACACTGGCTGCGGAGCTCGATCGTCAGCGCGGCGTCGTTACGGCGCACTTCGACGATATCGCGCTGCGCGGCGCGGTCGATGCGGACCATCCGGCCTTGCGCGGCGGCCTGATCGAACTCTGGGACCGGACCGCCGACGAGGATGACTGGCGGAAATTCCTCGCCGCGCAGAATTTTCGCGAAGCCGCGGCGATCGCCGCGCGCGTCGTGAGCTTCCAGAACGCGGCCTCGACGCGCACGGTGGAGTCGGTCGCGGCCAGGCGATTGCGCACTTTCGTGCCGCGCTTGCTGACGCTCGCACGAGACGGCGAACACCCGGAACACGCGGTAGCGCGCAGCCTCTCGGTGCTTGATGCCGTACTGCGGCGCAGCGCCTACGTGGCATTGCTCAATGAGAACCGGGTCGCAGCCGAACGACTCGTTCGACTCTGCGAACGCAGCGCCTATATCGCCGAGCAACTCGCCCGCTACCCGGTGCTGCTCGACGAACTGCTGGACCCGCGGCTGGCGTCGGGCCCGATGAACAAAGCCGCGCTCACGGCCGACCTCGAGGCGGAACTGGCCAAGCACCTGGCGCCGGAGCAGCGTCCGGACGCCGAGCAACACATGGAGCAGTTGGCGCGTTTCCAGCGGGCGAACATGTTTCGCGTCGCGGTCGCGGACTTCAGCGGCGAGTTGCCCATCATGAAGGTCAGTGACAGCCTTACGTTTCTCGCCGAAACCGTGCTCGAAAACGCGCTGGCACTGGCCTGGCGGGATCTGACCTCGAAACACGGCGTGCCTCGCTACGAACTGGACGGCCGTATCCGAACCGCGGGCTTCGGCATCATCGCCTACGGCAAGCTCGGCGGACTGGAATTGTCGTACGGGTCCGACCTGGACGTCGTGTTCCTCCACGACTCGCGCGGGAAGAAGCAATCGACTGATGGCGGACGCCCGCTCGACAATGCGATATTTTTTTCGCGGCTCGTACGACGGCTCGTGCATTTCCTCACGACGCAGACGAGTACCGGCGCACTGTACGAAATCGACACGCGGCTGCGCCCGAGCGGGCGCAAGGGACTGCTCGTGACGAGCACCGATGCGTTCGAACGTTACCAGGAAGAAAATGCCTGGACCTGGGAGCACCAGGCCCTGCTCCGCGCACGCGCCGTTGCCGGCAGCCGCGACCTTGGCGCGGAGTTCGCCCGCATCCGCGCCGAAACGCTCGCGCAGCGGGTACGGCGGGCAACGCTCAAGGCCGATGTCGTGACGATGCGCGCGCGCATGCGCGCGGAGCTTGATCGAAGCGATGCCGAGTATTTCGACCTCAAGCAGGGCCGCGGCGGAATCGCCGATATCGAGTTCCTCGTGCAGTACCTGGTACTCGAGCATGCCGCCGACAAGCCGGCGGTGATGGAATTTACCGACAATATTCGCCAACTCGACGCGTTGGCCGCCTGTGGCGTGGTGCCGGGGCAGCGTGCCGCCCGGCTGCAGGAGATATACAGGGATTTCAGGCTGCGGCAGCATCACCTGGTGCTCAATCGCGAAGCCCCGCTCGTGGCGGACGACGAGTTTTCGGCGGAGCGAGCCGAGGTGATGCGGTGCTGGGCGGAATACCTCGGAGCATAGCCGGCCCGCGGCAGTCAACGTATAATTCGCGGCAGGATTCTTAAAATACAGGCGAGGATACTCGTGACCGCCAAAGCAGGAACCGTCGATCAGAACCTGATCCAGGCCAATGCCCAACACCGCTACCAGGTGCGTGCGCGGGACCTGCCGCTGTCGTGCCCGATGCCGGGCATGTACCTCTGGAACTCGCATCCCAAGGT
>JBFISV010000273.1:0-3972 GCA_041608415.1 Woeseiaceae bacterium | reverse complement strand
GACGTTGCGTGTCCAATCGATCGGCGCATCCTCGGCGACCTCGACGTCGATCAGGAGATCGGTATTGATCTCGTTGCCCGTGGCGACGAAATCGGGGAATAGGTCTTCATCCCGCAATGCGATCAGCGTGTCGCGTGTGTAAGACGACAGCGCTGCCGCGAGGTCCGCAACGTCATCGAGATTGCGCCAGGCGGCCGGCCGCAACTGCTTGCCGGGATGCGCCCAGTCGTCGGAGTAGTGAAAGTCGAGCAGGACCTGCATCCCCGCGCTTTTTGCGCGCCGGATGCTTTTCTTGACGTCGTCGAGTGTGCTGTAGCCGGTCCAGTCGGGCGCGTGCCAGAGGCGCAGCCGGACGACGTTGGCGCCGGCATCGGCCAGCACGGCGTAAGGATCGGCGGGCCGGCCATCGACACGAAAGACGGCGCCGCAAGCCTCGATCTCGTTGACGTAGGAAAGATCCACGCCGCGCCACTCGGCCGGGCGGTGCGGCGTCGTCTGGCAGGCAGTCAGCGCGAGCAGGCATACGCTCAGCCGCACGGGTAAAGCGGGCATCCCGACCTCGGTTCGCGGTCAATTGCAGGCCCAGTATCGCATGCGCAAGGCGGCGTCGGACCCGCATGGCGCGCGCAGACCCGGACGGGCGGGCCCTGGCGTCGCCGGCCGATCGCGTGCGGGGAAGGGCGGGACTTGCGTGCGGGCAGCCACGCTGGCCGGCACCTCGCGGTCTCTCGGGGCGCCATGCCCGGCCGGGTCCTGCGGCCATTTTTGCTGTCGCCGAGATTCGGCGGCAGCACGAAGAACGGCAGCAGAGACGCCTGGCACAGAAATGCACGTTAATATACTGCGAACGGGATTCTGGGCGGAGGTCTCACCGTGGGCACGGATTTGAGTGGCGGAACCGGGCATCATGCGGTCTCGACGCGCGTCTACGGCCGGCTCGAGAGCGGCGCAGCGGTCACCGAATACACGCTGACGAATCGAGCCGGTATGTTCGCCAAAGTGCTTGATTACGGCGGTATCGTCACCGAACTGCACGTGCCCGATCGCGCCGGCCGGCTGGCGGATGTCGTCCTCGGATTCGACGGTCTCGCGCCCTACGAGAGCCAGCATCATTACATCGGCGCGATCGTGGGTCGCTTCGCGGGACGCATTGCCAACGGGCGATTCTCACTGCACGGCCGCGACGTGATCCTCGCCCGAAACCACGGCGCCCATCATTTGCACGGCGGAACCCGGGGATTTGACAAGGCACTGTGGAAGGCCGACCTTGCGGCGGAGCCAGGTGGATTGACTTTGAGTTACCACAGTCCCGCTGCCGAGGAAGGCTATCCGGGAAATCTCGAGGCAAGCGTGACATACACGCTGACCGACGACGAATTGCGTGTCGCCTACGCCGCACGGACCGATGCCACGACGGTCGTGAACCTGACACAGCACAGCTACTTCAATCTGTCCGGGGAACCCGACAGCGATATTCGGGGCCACCGACTCCAGGTACGCGCCGACGACATACTCGAACTCGACGAATCCAAGGTCCCGACTGGAATCTACCTGCCGGTACAGGATACGCCGTTCGATTTTCGCGCGGCCAGCCCGATCGGCGAGGGCCTCGACCAGAGTCATGAGCAGCTGCACATCGGCCGCGGCTACGACCATTACTGGGTGCTGCCCGACGAAGAGGACAACACGCTCGTTCATGCGTTGAGTCTCGAGCACGAACGAAGCGGCCGGCGCTTGGAAGTGCTGACGACGGAGCCCGGCGTGCAGATCTATACCGGCAATTACCTCAACGGCACCGTTATCGGCAAGGGCAACCACGCCAGCCTGCCGCATGCAGGGATCTGTTTCGAGACGCAGAATTTTCCGGATGCGCCGAACCATTCCGAATTCCCCCGCACGACGCTCGAGCCCGGCGAGTCATATCACACCTTGACGGTATTTCGTTTCACGACGCAGTAGCCTGCACGAAGGCGCGCACTGCGACCCGGTGCGCGCCGGCACGACGCGCGATCGCGCGACGAAGCAGACGCGGAAAACCGCTTCGCGAGCGCTCGAGTCCGGCCCGATCCGAATTATGTCAAGTTGTCGTCGCGATGCTTAAGGCGTAATTTATGGCCCGTGTCACCGCTATAACACCAATCAATAACCGGCTATCGCCATCGCAATTGCTGTCGCCCGCGCCATTGCCATCGCAATGCCAATCGGAGGGGAAATGAAACGACTGATCTGTATTTTCGCGAGCCTGTGCCTGATGCATGCATCGGGTGTCGCATTCGGCGGTCCCGGCAAGAAGCCCGGTAAGGGACTCAATGCGCAGGCGCGGCAGGAACTGTCGAACGCCGGCGTCGACAAGTACCTCGGGCAATTCACACCAGTAGACTCGGTCGACGTAGGCGACGGCTGGACCAAGCACACGTTCGATACCGATGGCGGCAACGGACCGATCTGCATTGCAGGTACGGATTTCTCCGTGTTCACGCGTCGCGGCAACCCGTCGCGGCTCTTGATTTTCGAGCAGGGCGGTGGCGCCTGCTGGCAGGACTTCTACAATTGCAACGTTCTCGCCGAAGCGCAGGAACCGCCGGCGCCCCGGGTCGGCATCTGGGACTTCGATTCGAAGGACAACCCGTTCCGGAAGCACTCGATCGTGTACATGCCGTATTGCGATGGCTCGGTGTTCAGCGGCGACAACGACGTCTTCGACCCGGCTTTCGGCATGGCGATCGGCGTACCGCAGGCCGTCGTGCGCTTTCATCGCGGCCTGCGCAACCAGTCTGCGGGCATGGACGTCGCGAAGGCGATGTTTCCGCACGCGAGCCGGATCACGGTGGCGGGGTCGAGCGCAGGCGGTGTGGGTGCCGCGGGCTTTACGCCGTTCCTGGCGCGAATGGCGTACGACAACCAGGTCAAGCTCACGGTCCTGAACGACGCCGGGCCGATAACCGTGAATACCGACGCTGCGGGGGATGTCGCTGCGCGCGCCGCCGACTGGCAGTTCGGCCAGTTCTATCCCGCGAGTTGCACGGCCTGCGACGACATGGGTCAGGGAGGAACGGCCATTATCAAATGGCGGCTCGACAACGACAGCACCGTGCGCGAGGCGTTCTATGAGACCGACAGCGACCTGACCAACCGATTCTTCCTGGGCCTGCTGGCCGATCCGGCCGGGTTTCGCGACCTGGTCGTGACCGAGCACGGACTGATCAATGCAGCCCACCCTCGGCGCTACAAGCGCTTCATCGTAGCTGGCGACTCCACCCACACGGCGCTGCAGACGCCGCTGTTCTACAGTCAGGACGCCAACGGTGTCCCGCTCAACGAATGGGTCGATGACTTCCTGGTACCGCGACCGTTCTGGGTCGACATTGTCGAGGATGCCGTTCCCTGACGTTCGATAACGCGTTTATCCGACTGTAAGCCCCGCCACCGGCGGGGCTTTTCTTCGTGCACGCGACGATGCCGCCGGAACGGCCGGCACTGTGGCGTCGCGGCTCTGCGCGCCGATCGTTCGGTATACTCCGATGCAGCGAATCTACGGAGTTCCGGTGCATGAGTTTGCGAGGTTTCTCACACGCACTGTCCGCGTTCGCGCTGGTCTGCGTCTGCGCGACCAGCCATGCCGCGACACGCGAGGCAAGCAGCCGGATCCGCGCTTTTCTCGAGGGTCTGGATGCCGGCGACGTCTCGATGATCGCGGGCCGGCAACTGCAGCATGCCGAAATGCTTTCGAAGGTCTACCGCGCACGGGATCATGCGCCGATCTGGCTGCGCGGCGCCCCGCTCGGCAAGCAGGTTCCGGACATGCTCAAGGCCATCGGCGACTCCGTCGGGCACGGTTTTGTGGCCGAACGCTACCATCGTTCCACCATCGAAGCGCTCGCCCGTAGCGACGACGACACGTCGCGTCTGGCACTCGAACTGTTGTTGACCGATGCGTTCCTGGCGCAGGCCACGCATCGCGGCAAAGGCGCG
>JBFISV010000272.1:0-4004 GCA_041608415.1 Woeseiaceae bacterium | reverse complement strand
GACGAGATCTGGATCACAGCCGCTCCGCTATTCTGAGCCGGGCGCTGCGCGCGCGGGCATTCGCCGTAATCTCGGCCGCTGATGCCGTCACCGCCTTGCCGACGATCCTGAATTTCGGTCGAAATTGTTGCGGCACGTTTGGCATGCCGCGGTACTGTTCGGCTTCACGCGAGTTGTCGCGCATGAAGCGCTTCACGATACGATCCTCGAGTGAATGAAAACTGATTACGCAGAGCCGGCCACCTTGCGCAAGCATGTCGATCGAATCGGCGAGCACGCGCTCGAGTTGCTCGAGTTCGCGATTGATGACGATGCGAATGGCCTGAAAAGTCTTCGTCGCCGGGTGCGTTTTACGCGCGTGCGACGGCACGACCGATTCGACGATCGCAGCAAGCTGTCCCGTGCTGGTAATCGCTGCCTCCGCGCGCGCTTCGACGATCGCGCGTGCGATGCGCGTAGCCGATTTTTCCTCGCCAAATTTTTTCAGGACGCGTCTCAATTCCCTTTCTTCCACTTTCGCAAGCCAGTCACGGGCAGCGACACCGGATTGCGGGTCCATGCGCATGTCCAGCGGTCCGTCGCGAAGAAAACTGAAGCCGCGCTCTGCCTGATCCAGCTGCGGTGATGAGACTCCGAGATCGAGAAGCAGGCCGTCGATTCGTCCCGAGAGCCCTTTTTGTTCAACATGCGTCGCAAGTTCTTCAAGTTCGCCCCTTATTAATTCGAATCGTGGGTCTTTAGTCAGTCGCGACGGCGCATCGGCTATCGCTTGCGGATCCCTGTCGATGGCAATCAGGCGTCCGCTTGCGCCAAGTCGTTCGAGAATTGCGTTGCTGTGTCCGCCGCGCCCGAACGTGCCGTCGACATACGTACCGTTGTCCTTCACATCCAGTCCGTCGAGGACCGGCCCCAGCAGCACCGGCACATGCGCGTTGCTGCTCATGTGATGAATCGCTGCCCTAGAACGAGATCGACTCGAGGTCGGCCGGCAGCTCGCCGTCGTCGTCCTCGCTGAGCCATGCGTCCCGTTTCTCGTTCCAGGTCGATTCATCCCACAGTTCAAACTTGTTGCCCTGGCCGATCAGCATTGCTGCCTTCTCGAGCCCGGCAAAATCGCGCAATTCACGCGACACCAGAATCCGGCCGCTGCCGTCCATGTCGACCTCGGTCGCGTAACCGACCATGATGCGCACGATGTTGCGCGCGGTTTTGTTCATGCTCGGCAAGCGCACGAGCTTTCGTTCCAGTTCTTCCCAGTCGGGCAGGGGATACACGAGCAGGCAATGGTCCTTGTCCACCGTGACGACCATCTGGCCGTCACAACGGGACTGGACCCGCTCCCGGTACCGGGTCGGAATCGCCAGACGCCCTTTGGCGTCCAATGTGACTTTGGTGGCCCCTCGAAACACGACGTAGCGGACGGCCCGGGTTTCGCTCTTCTGGCGCGAATCCTGGGCAGGATGCCCATTTCCTCCCACTTTTATCCACTTTTCGACACTATAAAGTCGCGATGGATGAAGCGTCAATAAGTCCTGTCAATTAATTCTTGTTGTACAGAGACTTAGGGGCTTTTGAGTGGCTCAAATCGGGCGAATTGTGGCGTCCATGGCGCGAATGAAATCAGAGCGTTAGGTGTGCTTTTTAGACTCGACGTCAAACCCGGGTCGGCAAACGGCGACAGGGGCTGGATCGGGACGTGCCGCGTAACGGATTTGCGCAAGTCGCGCAAAGTGTCGCAGACAACAGCCCTGAAAGTCAATAAGCTATTGATTTAATTGAGTTTAAAGCGAAGGCTCGAAGTCGAGAAAGCAGGAGCCGGCCGTAAGCCGGGTTCTGTCTGGGGCAATCATTCATCTGGGACAGCCGTCACCGACTGCCTCTAGCAACCTACCCGGGAGCTCGCTCGGAACCGGCGACATGCTCCCCTATTTGGTCTTGCTCCGGGCGGGGTTTACCGTGCCGCGAGCGGTTACCCGTCGCGCGGTGCGCTCTTACCGCACCTTTTCACCCTTACCGGCCAAGGTCGCGAGGACAATGTCCGGCGGTCTGTTTTCTGTGGCACTTTCCGTGGGCTCACGCCCCCCAGGCGTTACCTGGCGCCCTGTCCGAAGGAGCCCGGACTTTCCTCCGCAACCCAAAGGCTGCGGCGATTGCCTGGCCGACTCCTGCTTTCTCGGGCCGGCGATTCTACACGAGCCGGCGACGCCCCGCTGCCACTTTTTCCGCCTAGTTACGGCCGGTACTTTTCGCGAGCGCCAGGAGCCGTTGATACAGGTCATTGCGTTTTGCGCCGGTCGCGGACGCGACGATCCTTGCAATGTCCCTGTCCGGCAGATGACCCCTGAGTTCCTCGAGCAGCCGATCGATGTCGACATTGGACTCGGCGGCGACTGGTAATCCGGCGACGACGATCACGAATTCGCCTTTGCCGACTATGTCGCCGCAAGCGACGGCCCGGCCCAGGTCGTCGAGCGTCGCAAGCACACATTGCTCGTGCAGTTTCGTCAGTTCGCGGCCGATGAACGCCGGCCTATCTCTGCCGAACGCCGCCGCCATGTCGCCGAGGCTCGCCGCGATGCGATGCACGGCCTCGAGAAAGATCATCGTCCGCGTCTCGCGCGCCAGCACCGCAAGCGCCGCCCGGCGCGCTTTCGGCTTCGGCGGCAGGAACCCCTCGAAACTGAAGCGATCTGTCGGCAGACCGGCGACCGACAGTGCCGCGAGGATCGAACTCGCGCCGGGAACCGGCGACACCGTAACGCCCGCGTCGTGCGCCGCGCGCACGAGCCGGTAGCCCGGATCCGATACCAGGGGCGTGCCCGCGTCACTCACGAGCGCGATGTTTTTGCCGGACTCGAGGTCCGCGATGAGGCGCGCCACAACCTGTTGTTCATTGTGGTCGTGCAGCGCAAATAATGGCGTTCTGACGCCGAAATGCGATAGCAATCGACCAGTGTGCCGGGTATCCTCGGCGGCAATGAGGTCCACGCTCTCGAGCGTCTGGCGTGCTCGCGGCGCGAGGTCCTCGAGGTTACCAATCGGCGTTGCCACGACGTAAAGTGTGCCGCCCATGTCAGACCCTGATTCGCTTTGGCTATGACCCGAATTGTTCGACATCGTGCCCGTCATTCGCGCCCGCTGGCAAGCGCCGCCCTGCTTGCCTGCGCGTTGTTGCTCGGCGCGTGCGCGACGCCGGGTGGTTTCGGCAGCGGCTCGGGAGAAAATCGCGCAGAACGTCTCGCCGCAAACGGCAACCACGATGAAGCCGCCGGCGTATACATCGGCCTCGCGACCGAAGCCGTGGGCGTGGAACGCGATCGCCTGACACTGCTGGCCGTCGAGCAGTGGCTCGATGCCGGCGATGCCGCGCGCGCCCGCACAGCGATGCAGGGCGTCTCGCGGCCGATGTCGGCTGACCTTGCGCGGCTCTGGAACACGAACTCGGCAGGACTGCTGCTGTATGCGGGCGAAGCCGACAGGGCGCTCGAGATCCTCGAACCGATGAGTCGCCAGCCCCTGCCCGAGCGTGACCGGCTGCGGGTCGAGGCATTGCGTGCCGATGCGTGGATCCAGAAAGGCGATCCTGTGCGCGCGATCGAATTGATGACGCAGCGCGAAACCTGGCTCGACAGCCGCCGCAGCGTCGAGCAGAACCGCCGGCGCTTGTGGCAGGGCCTGGTCGCGAGCGACCCGCAACAGCTGCGCGCCGGCGCCGAGATGACTCTGGACCGCGACGTGCGCGCCTGGCTCGAGATCAGCTCGCTCGCGGCCTCGACCGGGCAGCAGGGCATCGGCTGGATCAACGGCGCAGTTCGCTGGCGCGAGGCCAATCGCGGGCACCCTGCAATGGCGATCATTGATGAGTTCGACCTGCCGCGCGAAGTGTCATTCGAATATCCGCGCCAGGTGGCGCTGTTGCTGCCGTTGTCGGGCCGCATGGCTGCAGTGGGCCAGGCCATCCAGAACGGTTTCCTGGGCGCCTACTTTTCGACGTCGGCCGGCCT
>JBFISV010000271.1:0-4019 GCA_041608415.1 Woeseiaceae bacterium | reverse complement strand
CCATGCGCCGCATCGAGACGATCGAGCGAATCACGTTGTACGGGAAACGCATGCGGATGATACGCATGACCTGGCGGAGCAGCTTGCGCTGCCCGCCGACGGCGAGAAAGACGTCATAGGCCACCGACTTGTGCTCGGTTTCCTCGATGGCGTGCCATTGCCACAGATCGGCCATCGCCGGGTCCGCGCCGTCCATCCAGCGCGAATTGCGCATCGACCCGGCCGCAAACATCGCCGTGATGTGTTCGAGGACGACGGTCGCCGCGAGCCGTACGATCGGCGGCTCGCGATTGGCTTTCTCGATCTCGCGGATATAGCGAGCCTCGAGTTTAGGAAGATCGAAGCCGCGGACCGCGGCGAGCGTTTCGTTGTAGCGCTGGTGCTCGCGGCGATGAATGAATTCCTGCTGCACGAACACGGCGGCATCGCGCTCGAGCTGCGCATCGTCAATGCGCGGCAGGTAGTATTTCACGCTGTCGACGAAAAATTTCTCGCCGGTCGGGAACGACAGCGACAGCGCATTGAAAAAAGCCGTCTGGAAGGCATGCCCGCCGTGCCAGTCGCCCGCCAGCGGCGCGCGCAGGTCGAACTGGCGATTGCGGGCGCCGAATTCCAGGTCGTCGGGCGTTTTGCTGAGGTTCACGTCGTGCATCGCGGCCGGGCTCATGACACGTCTGCGTCATTGTAGCAGCCGGCGATCGTGCGGACACGTCAAAGCGCGCGCGCCGGGATGAAATACGGCGATGCACCGATGGATCGGCACCGGGCTGCATACGCGATGTTGCCGTGAATCGGGCCGGAGAACGGCGCCGCTGATTTGGCGAGGCGCATTCGACACTATAAGCTACGGCCTCGCTCGAGTGCCGCCGGGCAGAGCCCCTGGAGAGACTGCCGCAGCGCAATGAAACCCGGAAAATCGACAGCGCAGGTTTTCTATCTGCTGATCGCGAACGCGCTCGTGATCGGCGCGATCGCCTATGCCGCCGTCCTCGAACGCTATTTCGCCGATTTCTATTACCTCAGTATCCAGGAAGACGAATACGTCGAATGGGCCAGTTTCTGGGCATTCCTGCTGGCGAGTATCGTTTGCGTCGTCGCCGCTCGCCGCTACCGTCGCCTCGAGCAGCGCTCCGGCTGGTACTTCTATGGCCTCGCATTGTTCTGCTTTCTCATCGCCATGGAGGAGATTTCCTGGGGCCAGCGCGTGCTTGGCTATCGCCCGCCCGTCTATTTTCTCGAACACAATTATCAGCAGGAACTCAACATTCACAACGTCGTTCCGACCGACTACCGCAAGCTGATTCTCATGCTGTCGATCGTCGGGTACGGAATCGCGCTGCCGCTCTCCGGATCGTTCAAGTCGGTGCAAAACGGGCTTCGCAGGGTGGGCATAGTGACGCCTCACGTCGGATTGCTGCCGGCGTTCGCCGCGACTGCACTCGTCTACTATTACTACCCGTTCAGCCATTCCGGCGAGTGGGTGGAACTGATGCTCGGCACCGGGATTCTCTTCAGCGTCCTGCCGTTCGTGCTGGCGGCGGCGCGGGCGCCGGGGAAATCGCCGCAGTCCGCGGCGAAAACGCCCTCGCGACTGCCGGCGTGGAGCCTCGGCGTATGGACGCTCGTGCTGCTGCTCGGCCTGGCTTCGGGTGCGGCGTCGCGAGCGCAAAGGGATGCCCATCCGGGCATCCTCGAAACCGCCGCAACCGAGATCGAGGCACTGAAGAGCGACTTCGAAAGCGGGCGCGTGCGTTCGAGGTGCAGCCTGCACAAGCGGCTCTATACCTTCGTGGTGCAATACGAACAGGACGCGCTGCTTCGCGGCGCGTTCTCGCGGCTCGAGGAGCAGGGTCTGCCGGCCGAGCGTGCGGATTTCCTGCTCGATCCCTGGAACTCTCCGTACTGGATACGCGACCGCTGCGACCGAGCCACGCGGCGACGTGTCGTGTTCGTCTACTCCTTCGGGCCGAACCGGCGACGCGACTCGAGCGCGCTGGAGATCCGCGGCGACGATATCGGCGCCTATATCGATACGCGGTAGAATGGATACCTGCGCGCCGCCGAAGCGGAGGCCCGAACTCGACCGAGGACATACCATGGCCCAGATTGCCGCCAGAAACGACACGGAAAAATACATCGGTTACGAAGCCGAACCCACGGGCTGGCACACGGTGACCCAGCAGCAGATCGACCGGTTTGCGGACTGCACGCTCGACCACCAGTACATACACGTCGATCCCGAAAAAGCCGGGCAGACGCCGTTCGGGACCACCATCGCCCATGGCTTTCTTACCCTATCGATGCTGTCGCATTTCGCCGAAAGCTTCAGCGTTCTGATCGACGGCTTCGTGATGGGAATCAACGCGGGCTTCGACAAGGTGCGCTTCCTCGCCCCGGTCAAGGTGGGCAGCCGAATCCGGGCGCACGCGAAAGTCGTCGACATCGAGGAGAAAAAGCCCGGTCAGTTCCGGATCAAGACGGATGTGACCGTCGAAATCGAAGGCGAAGAGACGCCCGCGTTGATCGCCGAATGGATTTCCGTGCAGTTCGTCGCTTGAACCGGTCATGTCGTCAGGCAGCCGCAAAGCAGTCGATGACCGGTATTCCCGGGTCAAGCCGCGGCACGACGCCTAGAATTCGCACATGCAGCCCGATACGGTTCGAATAGGCGGCGCCAGCGGTTTCTGGGGCGACGCGTCGCGCGCGACGCCGCAGCTGCTCGCGGGCGGCAATCTCGATTTCATCGTTTACGATTACCTCGCCGAGATCACGATGTCGATCATGGCCCGCGCTCGCGCGGAGGACGGCAATTCGGGGTACGCGCGCGACTTCGTCAGTGTGGCGATGGCGGATAATCTCGACGAGATTGCGCGCCAGGGCGTGCGCATCGTTGCCAACGCGGGCGGGGTGAATCCGCGAGCCTGCGCCGCTGCGCTCGAGGCCCTGATCGGAGAACGCTCGCTGAACCTCGCGGTCGCCTGCGTCACGGGCGATGACCTGCTCGACCGGGCCGCCGGGCTGGCCGGCGAAGGCATCGTTGAAATGTTCAGCGGCGAATCCTTCCCGAGCGCCGAGCGTGTGCAGAGCATCAATGCGTATTTCGGTGCATTCCCGATCGCCCGGGCGCTCGATCTCGGCGCCGACATCGTCATCACCGGGCGCTGCGTCGACAGCGCCGTCACGCTGGGCGCCTGCATACACAGCTTCGGCTGGCCGGCCGACGCCTGGGACCGGCTCGCGGCGGGATCGCTGGCCGGGCACATTCTCGAATGCGGACCGCAGGCGACGGGCGGCAACTTCACGGATTGGCAACTCGTCGCGGACGAGATCGACCGGCTGGGCTACCCGGTCGCCGAGGTGGGCGCCGACGGTCGCGTCGTGTGTACGAAGCCTGTGGACACGGGCGGGCTCGTTTCCATCGGCACGGTCGCGGAGCAGATGCTGTACGAAATCGGCGACCCCCAGGACTACGTCCTGCCGGACGTGCGCTGCGATTTCTCGAACGTGAGTCTCGGCGAAGCCGGCAAGGACCGCGTGGAACTCACGGGGGCGACAGGCCGTCCGCCCGCCGATACCTACAAGGTTTGCGCAACCTACCAGGACGAGTTCCGCGGCGGCACGCTCATGACTTACTACGGCATCGATGCGCATGCCAAGGCGCTGGCCCAGTCCAGCGCTATCTTCCGAGCATCGCGGCAGACTCTTCGCGACCTGGGCATGCCCGACTTCTCCGCAACCAGTGTCGAGGTGATCGGCGCCGAAGGGCATTACGGAAAGTTCCGCAAAGTCGACGGCTCGCGTGAAGTCGTGGTCAAAGTCGCCGCCAAACACGCGGACCCGAAGGGCATCGGCGTACTCCTCAAGGAGACCGTCGGCCTCGGATTGGCGACGCCGCCGGGCTTGTGCGGATTCCAGTCCGGGCGCCCGCGGCCGTCGCCCGTGGTCCGGCTGTTCTCGTTCCTCATCGAAAAAAGCCGTGCTCCGGCCGCGATAGAGATGAATGGCAGGCGCGTCGAGTG
>JBFISV010000270.1:0-4024 GCA_041608415.1 Woeseiaceae bacterium | reverse complement strand
GGCGCCGCCTTCATGGCGGAAATTTACGGTCGTCTTAGCGGCTATCCGGCCGGCGCGCTCGGCACGCTGGGTCCGGGCGCCACCAACCTTATCCCGGGCGTGGCCGATTCGAACATGGACCGGGCGCCGATGCTGGTGCTGACGGGCCAGGGATCGACCGACCGCCTGCACAAGGAATCGCACCAGATCATGGACGTCGTCAGCATGTTCGAGCCGGTGACAAAGTGGGCGACGACGATCCTGAATCCGGACACGATTCCCGAGATCGTACGCAAGGCCGTGCGGCTTGCGCGCACTGAAAAGCCGGGCGCGGTCCATATCGAGTTGCCCGAAGACGTCGCGGCCATGGAGGCCGAGGGCGTGCCGATGACTCCGCGCCGCTTTCGCCGATCCGTGCCGGACGACAAGATCGCCGACCAGGGCTTCGACATGCTCCGCAACTCGCGGCGGCCGGTGATCATCGCCGGCAATGGCTGCATACGGCGCCGCGCGAGCAAGCAGCTGCGCCTGCTGTGCGAAAAAACCGGCATCGGCGTGATCAGCACGTTCATGGCGAAAGGCTGCGTGGACATGGACGCCGATTATTGCCTGTACACGGTGGGTCTCGGCAGCAAGGATCGAGTGTCCAAAGCCATCGACGAGGCCGACCTGATCGTCACGGTCGGCTTCGACATGGTCGAATATCATCCGCACCTGTGGAACGCGCACAAGAACAACCGCATCCTGCACATCGATTTCCTGCCGGCCGAAATCGACGAACATTATTCCCCCGAAACGGAGCTCGTCGGTGACCTCGCGCACGCGCTCTGGATGCTCAACGAGCGCATCGAGAGGCACGGGCTGCCGGAATTCGATCTCGCGCAACAAAAGCAGGTGCGCGATGCGATGGCTGACGATTTCGCGGAGCACAAAGACGACAAAACCGAAGGATCGATTCGGCCGCAAAAAGCGCTCTGGGACGCGCGCCGCGTCATGGGACCGAACGACGTACTGCTGTCGGACGTCGGCGCTCACAAGATGTGGATCGCGCGTCATTACCAGTGTCACCAACCGAACACATGCCTCATACCGAACGGCTTCTGCTCGATGGGCTTTGCGCTGCCGGGCGCCGTCGCCGCCGATATCGTGCACCCGGACCGCCGTATCCTCGCGATCTGCGGCGACGCCGGCTTCCTCATGAACGTCCAGGAGATGGAGACCGCTGCGCGGCTTTCCAGCAACATCGTCGTCATGGTCTGGGCCGACAACGAGTACGGCCTCATCGCCTGGAAACAGGAAACCCATTTCGGCCGCCATACGGATCTGTCGTTCGGCAATCCGGACTGGATCCTGCTGGCCAGGGCGTTCGGCTGGCACGGGCATGTCGTCGAGAGATCGGCGGAACTCGAGAGCACACTGGAGTCGGCGTTCAACGAAGTCGGACCCAGCCTCGTCGTGATACCCGTCGATTATCGCGAAAACGCGCTGCTTACGAAAAAGCTGGGGGAGATCACGTGCCCGATCTGATGGTGGAGAGCGCGCACCCGGCGGCCGGCCGAGTCAGCGTCACATCGCCCTACGACGGGCGCGAACTCGGCGAAGTGGCCACGGCCGGGCCCGCGCATGTCGACGATGCATTGAGCGCGGCTTATGCCCTGTATCGAGACCGCAGCAAATGGCTGCCGGTTCCAACGCGTATCGCCATATTGGGCAGGGCGGCGGCGATCATGGAATCCCGCATCGAGGAGCTGACCCTGCTGGCGGCCAGCGAGGGCGGCAAGCCGTATGCCGACTCGAAGGTCGAAGTCGTGCGCGCCGTCGACGGCGTGCGATTGTGCGTCGAGACGCTGCGCGCCCGTGCCGGCACGGTCATCCCGGTCGGCACGACGAAAGCGACGATGGGACGCGTCGCTTTTACGCAGAAAGAGCCCGCCGGCGTCGTCGTCGCCGTCAGCGCGTTCAATCACCCGCTCAACCTGATCGTTCACCAGGTCGGGCCGGCGGTCGCGAGCGGCTGTCCCGTGATCGTCAAACCCGCGGCCGACACGGCATTATCGTGCCTGCGCTTCGTCGAGATTCTCCGCGAAGCCGGCCTGCCCGACGAATGGTGCCAGGCTTTCGTCACCGACAACCACGACACCGCCGAGAAACTCGTCACCGATGCGCGGGTCGCGTTCTTCACCTTTATCGGGAGTGCCCGGGTCGGCTGGAAGTTGCGCGCCAAACTCGCCCCCGGCACGCGCTGTGCGCTCGAACACGGCGGGGCGGCCCCTGTCCTGCTCGCGAAGCCCTTCGACCGCGGCAAGGCCATAGACGCCGTTACGAAAGGCGGCTTCTACCACGCCGGGCAGGTTTGCGTTTCGGTACAGCGCGTCTATGCGCCCGCGGACGTGGCGAAAGATTTCGCCGTAGGCCTCGCGGAGGCCGCCGTGGGCCTCAAAGTCGGCGCGCCCGAAGACGCGGACACCGACGTCGGGCCGTTGATTCGCGCCGCCGAAGTCGTTCGCGTCGGCAAGTGGGTCGACGAAGCAATCGCCGCGGGCGCGAAGCTGTTGTGCGGCGGCAAGAAGTTGCCCAACAACTGCTACGCGCCGACCGTCCTGCTCGACCCGCCCGACGATGTCAAAGTCAGCACGCAGGAAATCTTCGGGCCCGTCGTCTGTGTTTACGGCTACGAGTCGCTCAGCGCCGCGGTAAAGCGGGCCAACGCACTGCCGGTGGCGTTCCAGGCCGCGGTGTTCTGTAAAAACATCGATGTCGCACATCGGCTGTATCGCGAGCTCGACGCATCCGCCGTCATGATCAACGATCACTCGGCGTTTCGTGACGACGCAATGCCGTTCGCCGGCCTGCGCGAGTCGGGCCTCGGCGTGGGCGGCATTCCCTACACGATGGACGACATGTACATCGACAAACTCATGGTCATCAAATCGGAAAGATAATTATGAAACGCGCGATTGCTTTATGCCTGTCGCTGCTCGTGGCCTCGCACGGAGCCATGACGGCCGAGCCGCGGACCGAACACACCTTCGGACTGTCTGAGGGCGAAACCCGTCCGGCCGCGACGCTCGACGATGCCCGCTGGCTGGTTGGCGCCTGGACCGGCGCGGCGTTCGGGGCGAATTTCGAGGAAGTCTGGAACCCGCCGTCGGCCGGCTCGATGATCGGCTTTTTCAAGCTGTTCGACGACGACGGCGTGAAATTCTACGAGCTGTTGCTGCTGACGGTCGACGACGACACGCTGAGCCTCAAGGTCAAACATTTCAATCCCGATTTCACCGCCTGGGAGGAAAAAGCCGATTTCGTCAACTTCAGGCTCGTAAAGAAAGACCATGATGCGCTGCATTTCGGCGGCATCAGTTTCTACAGGCGGGACGACGATACGATGGATGCCTACATCGTCATGCGCCATGGTGACGAAGTCCGCGAGCATCACCTCGCTTACAAGCGCGCACCGCTGCCCGGCCCGGAAGCGACCCGCATCGAACGAGACAGCAAGGCCGGCGCTACCAACGACAGGCCCGAGTAGCCGGCAACGCTAGAATGCGCGGGCTCATGATGCCGCATTTCCGTTTTCGACGGGCCTGCGCGTAAGACCCGCGCCAGGTAGGGTACGGCGCTGTGCGCGGCAGCTTTGAGCGCTCGGTTCACGGGCAATCGTGGATCTCGTCCGCGCGTCAAATTGGCGTACTGCCGCTATTTGCATCGTCGACGTCCTGTGCCGCTGCACAGTCGGTTCGCGACGACTTTTCGAGTCGTGCCCGGAACAACAACGCTGGGACCCTCAACTTGAGCGGAGACTGGATCGAGGTCGACGGCGCCGCAATCGGTCCTTCAAATGGCAATGCCTGGATCACGACGGGCGGCGAACTGCGGCTCGAAGGAAGGCCCAATGCGGGCGGCGAACTGCGGCTCGAAGGCCGGCCCAATGCGGGCGGCCAACCGAGCGCGACGCGCGAGGCGAACCTCGCCGTCGGTTACGGCCGACCTGGACGTCGACGCAGGCGTCACCCACGTACCTGTCCGTCTCCAGGGCACATTCGAG
>JBFISV010000269.1:0-4027 GCA_041608415.1 Woeseiaceae bacterium | reverse complement strand
GCCGGGGCCTTTTTTCTCGCGAAAGCCGGGCACCGCCGCCGGGTGCCGGTTCTTGCCGACCTCGAGACGATTCGTCGCTTCTCGGAGCGCCACAACATCCCCGTCGCCGTCTACCTGCGCCGCTTTCACGACGACGCCATGGCGACGGAGGGATCGAGCGAGGAACAGGTGGCCCTGGGGCTCGGGCCGCATACCCTGTTTGTCGCCATCGGCCGGCCGGGAGAGGAACTGCCGACCCAGGGCGCGTTTCGACTGTACGTGGCGGACGACCAATGGCGTGACGTCGTCCGTGAACTCGTCTCGATGGCTTCGCTGATTTGCCTGCGCTGGGCGCCGGGCGGGCACCTTGGCTGGGAACTCGAGCAGGTGACGGCGGCGGAGAAACTCCACCGCACGGCATTTGTCGTGCCGACGCTTCCCGCGGGCGCGCACCTGCAGGAGTTTCTTCCCGAGGAAATCATACGACGCATCGACGCCGGCGTACTGCAGGAGCGCCTGCAGACAAGCCCCGCGCTGCTCACGCTGCGCGACGACGGTTACGCGTCCGTCATCCGAGTGCCCGATGACCCTGCCGAAACGACCGCCGGCCGGGACCGGGCGGCCCTCGAACGCATGGCGAGTGCATTGGCCGATGAGCTCGCGCTGCCGCCGCTCGATCGCACGCAGCGACGCGAGCTGCGAAATCTATACGGCCGCATCGAACGCAGCTCGCGGGTAGCCGGCATCGTCTCAATTGTGATTCCGAGCGCCGCCGTCGCATTGTTCGCGGTTCTCGTCCTCGACATGCTTACGCCTTTCGACATCATTCCCCTGAGTTGGGATCTCGACATGCTCCTGTCCCTTCTCGGCGGGCTGGTCCTCACAGCGATCGTCGTTTTTTTCCTCGCTTCGCTGCTGGTCTCGAAGCTGAGCGGGCGGAGCTGAGGCACAAAGTCTGCGCCTGGCCGATGACGGCCGGGCACGGCGCACGGTGGCGTAGAGGGCCGGAGCGAGCCGTACCGGTAAGGCAGTACCTGCAAGCTGAACTGGCGCCCCCGCCAGTCACCGTCACGTGCCGGAGCGGCCTGCCTCGAGCTTGTCGAGTATTTCGGTCATCGTCTTGTGATAATGGACGATGGCCTTCTCGAAATACCCGTAGGTGAAGTGCGTGTTCGCCTCGCTTGCGAGTCCGGCCTGGATCGAGCGCGTCGCCGCGATGTCTTCCGTGGCGCCGAAATTCTTGACGAAGTCGGCGTCGCGCTCGGCGCGTTCGATCGCCTCGGCCGAGCCGTCGCTGTCGCGATTGGTCAATCCGTAGGCAATCAGGCGCGTGCGCGACGGCGACAGCGGCTCCGCGATCGACATCACGGTATGACTCGACAGCACCGCGATGAGGATGTTGGGAAACAGCAGGTAGGCATAGGTGACCATGCCGTCGATGCGGCGCTCTTTTGCGGGCAGCTCGCGCAAGTCCTCGATGCGGCGGAACGGGAACGTGATGCGCGAGTTGGCGCCGAAGGTCTCGACGACGTTGAGGTTGTCGAAGCCGTACGGGTAGAACGTCTCCGTGTGCGTGGCCCTGATGTGGTAGCCCTCCATCGCGGCTTCCATGTTGAGCTTCCAGTTGAATTCCTCGACGCCTTCGTTGCGATAGAAAATTTCCTGGTTTTTCGCGAACAGTTCCGGAAGCTCGCTAAGCGCGCCGTCTGCGATGCGCTCCTCTTGCGTGACGAAAACGAGCCCGCCGCGCTCCTCGGCCGTGACCGGGACGAGCCCGTGGGTCTCTCTGTCGACGTGGGGAAATCCCTCGTCGTGCGGGATGTGCTGCAGCCGGCCGTCGAGCCGGTACGCCCAGCCGTGATAGCCGCAGACGAAAGCCTTGGTGCAGCCATTGCCTTCGGCAAGCTGCCGCCCGCGGTGCCGGCACGCGTTGCGAAAGGCGCGCACGACACCGTCCTGCCCGCGCACCACGATGAGCGGCGTGCCGGCCGCGGTGCGGGCGATATACGATCCCGCGTCGGGGAGCGCGGCGGACGGGCAGAATGGCACCGGCAGACGCCTTAGCATGCGCAGCTCGGCTGCGAAGCGCTCTTGCGAACGGTAGTTTTCGACCGGTTCGCGCCACACATCGTCGCCGCGATCGGTGGTCTTGTTATCGATGTGCCGGAACACGCGCTCGATGACTTCGGCATCGCTGAGGAGCTTTGGCATGGGAGGATACTGTCCGCTTGAAGGGTCCTTTGTAATCCGTAAGACCCGCGATGTCGACCGCAACGTGAATACGGGTCATCGAGCAGAGGCGGGCGATCCATCGTCAAGGAGGTCAGCCGATGCGAGAAAGAATTAGTATTTAAGACAGATACATACGAGCATAACCTAGAAGTGAAGTGAGATCACTGGCGGTTCGACGCGAATTGACTTGGCGCCAATAATCAAGTTAACTCGACTAACGATTAACGGCGTCACGGCGCCGACGGAGGTCTCGAATGAACGTCACGGTCGCCGCCACGCAGATGGCCTGTTCCTGGGATACCGACGCCAACGTGGCGCGCGCCGAGCGGCTCGTGCGCGAAGCCGCGGGGCGCGGCGCAGAGGTCATACTGCTGCAGGAACTGTTCGAGACGCCGTACTTCTGCATCGACCAGCAGACACGGCACTTCGAGCTTGCGCACACGCTCGCGGAACAGGCGACGGTGCGGCGCATGCAGGCGCTTGCGAGGGAACTCGAGGTCGTTTTGCCGGTGTCGTTTTTCGAACGATCGGGGCTCGCCTATTACAACGCGATCGCGATCATCGACGCGGACGGCTCGCTCGCCGGGCATTACCGCAAGAGCCACATTCCAGACTTCCCGCTGTACGAAGAGAAGTTCTATTTCAGCCCGGGCGACACGGGCTTTCGCACGTTCGACACGCGCTACGGCTGCCTCGGTGTGGCGATCTGCTGGGACCAGTGGTTCCCCGAGGCGGCGCGCGCGATGACGTTGCTCGGTGCCGAGCTGTTGCTGTACCCGACCGCGATCGGCAGCGAACTCGACAAGCCGGAGTTCGACAGCAAGGGCCACTGGCAGATGGTCATGCGCGGTCATGCGGCTGCGAATATCGTGCCCGTCGTCGCCTCGAATCGCATCGGCACCGAGACCAGCGGCGATTTGAGCCTCGAGTTCTACGGCTCCTCGTTCATCGCGGGCCCGGCCGGCGAAATGGTCTGTGCGGCGGACCGCGAGTCCGAGACGGTATTGACGCACACGTTCGACCTTGCCGAAGTGGCCGCGTATCGCAGGGAGTGGGGCGTGTTCCGCGATCGTCGTCCCGACCTGTACCGCCCCCTGCTCACGCTCGACGGACGCCACGTCGTGCCCGGCTGAACCGTGCCGATCCCGCATCTGCGCCATTTCGCGGCGTTTTCGATCATCGGCACCGTCGCGCTGATGCCGCTTCTGGTCCTGCCGGCCATGATCGGCGTGCTCGTCGACAACGCCGGCATGTCCGAAGCGTCCGCGGGCTGGTCCGCGTCCGTCCACTTTCTCGCGAGCGCCGTCGTCGGGCTCGTCATGGCCGTGCGCGTGCATCACGTTAACCTGCGGCGCGTCGCGACGCTGGCCCTCGTGCTCGCGATCGTCGCCGATATCGGCTCCGGGCTGACGGCGGGCGACACCGCGGCGTTCTTCGTGGCGCGGCTCGTCGCGGGTCTCATGCTGGGCGCCGCGTACGTCGCGAGCGTCGCGTCGTTCGCGCGTTTCGACGGCTACGAGCGCGGTTTCGGGCTGTTCGTCACACTGCAGTTCAGCGTCAGCGGGCTGGGCCTGTATATCGTCCCCGTCTACGCCGATGACCTGGGCGCCATGGGCCTGTTCGGCCTGTTTGCCGTCATGGACGCCATCGCGCTCCTGCTCGCGCGCCGGCTGCCGGCAGAGACGGCGGCACCGGTCGGCACACGCAAGTCCGCATCGGAGCTCCGCCTGCTGCTGACCGCCGCCGCAATGCTCGCGATCGTCGGCTTCGCGGTCTTCGAGGCGGCCAACAACGCGCAGTTCGCCTACATCGAGCG
>JBFISV010000268.1:0-4071 GCA_041608415.1 Woeseiaceae bacterium | reverse complement strand
TCCGTCGAGGTCCACGGTCCGTACGCCCACGTCGGCGATGGCCGCTCGCTCAGGGTGATCGACATTGCAACGCCCTCGGCGCCGCGCGAAGTTGCCGCCCACAAGCTGCCGGCACGCGCAGACGACGTTGCTGTCGCCGGCGGCACGACCTATGTCGCGGCTTACGATGCGGGTCTTTTTCTTTTGCAGCTCCGATCCGGCGACGCGCAGGGGCCGCAGCAACACTTGAGTGTGCGCCGCAGCGACTAGACCGCTTGAATCGGCTACAGTCCCGTTTCTTATCGCCTGACCCGCCGTCAATAGACGGAGCGGCATCTCGTTGATCTCAGATATTATCGGGAGATTTTTATGGACGACAGAGAACACGCGGAACTTGCAGCCGTGCCCGCAATCCTGCAATACCTGATCGCCGAGCGGCGCCCGGCGCACGACAACACCAACGATCCCGCGTGGCGGGCGATCTTCGAGGATGCCAATTACTTCGCGCAGCGCTTCGGGGCGGTCTACGCGCGCAGCCAGCGCGACTGAGCCGCACGCTTACGAAAAAGCGAAAAAGGGGTCGGGTCCAATTTATGCGTCGCGGGTCGACCGATCTGCATAAATCGGATCCGACCCTTTTTAGTCGAAGCGGCTGGGTTGCGGGCTATTGCGGTTCGTTCCGGACGTGCCGCAGGATTTCCACGATGCCGTCGATGATCGCCGGATCGTCGATGCCGGGGTCGGGCATCGTCGTGCCGGGCGCGAACGCCTGCGGGTCCGACAGGTAGCTGGACAACTCGCCCGCCGTCCATTGCCCCGACATCGACCGCAGGGCCGGGCTGTAGCCGGCATACGCGGTCGCCGCAATGTCGCCTTCGTAGATGGCACCGAGCGCGGGCGCGCCGACGTTCACGTCGGCGTCGAATGAGTGGCATTTGGCGCAGGATTCGATTGCCGAGGTCAGCTTTTGTTGCTTCGGCGCGTCGTAGTCCGATTCCGCAATGAATTTCTCGATGCCGGCGTAGGTGTGCGTGGCCGAACCCAGCGTTACGAAAAGAAGCTTCCTGGCGTCCGTCCACAATACGATGCGGCCGTCGCTATGCTGGTGTACGTAGCGAATGCGTTCGCCGATGATTATGGGTTCTGCAAACAGTACGCGGTCTTCCATGATTCGGAGCCGATACAGGCTTTTCGACCTCAGCGTGGCGACGAGCAGATCGCCGTCCCAGCTCGGCGTGAAATCATGGACCTGGGTCAGCCCCGACGTGGCGACCGAGGGGACCCAGGCGTAAACGGGTCGCGCGAATTGATCGTGCCTGCCGTAACTTTCCGAGCCGGGCCACGGCAGCAGGTTGTACTCCGTTCCGAGCGTGTTTTTCGGCCAGCCGTAGTTGTTGCCTTCGACGATGCGATTGAGTTCGTCGCCGCCGCGGGGGCCGTGTTCGGTCACCCAGATCTGGCCGTCGTCATCGACGAGTACGCCCTGCATGTTGCGATTGCCGAGCGACACGATTTTCGCCGTTTGCGCCTGCAGGTCGACTTCGAGAACCTTGCCATAGTCGTTGTCCGGCCGCTGCGCAAACGATTCAGGCGCGTAGACGCCGTCCCAGTGATAGTCGCCGTTGCCGAGAATGATTTTGTGCGGCGCACGGTAGGCGATCCTGCCGCCGGCCATGTGGCCTTCGAGCGCCCGCCACTGTTTCTTCAGCGGCAGGCACGGCTGTGTCCTGTAGACGACCGTCCAGTCCGCCGCGCTCGCGTCGACGTCGAGGACCGAATCGAACCCGGGCGGTAATTCGAGTCGCGCAATGGCCGTGCCGTAGCATTCGCTGTCCGCGAGGTACTCGGTATAGGAAACGACGAGGGCAGAGCTGCCGGGCTCGGAATAATGAAGAATATCGTGGTACCGGAACCAGACGAACTTGTGGTCGAGGTCCTTGTACTTGTCGGACTCGGCGGCCGCCACGTAGTCGTCGAAGCCGTTCGCCGGAGCGGCGATTCGAGTCGGCTGGGCCGCGTCGTCCCGCACGAGGAAAATGCTGCCTTCGTGCCCGAGCAGCAACAGCTCGTCGCCGACCGAAGTCAGGCCGCCGCCTTCTCCGTTCCTCGAAATCGGGACCGCCAGCTCCTCCACGTGCAAGGTGACGAATATGGTATCCACGTCCCTGGGGGGATTGACCGTTTTTGCCGGTGCGGGCTTCGCAACGAACTTCGCAATGACGCGGTTCGCGAGCGATTCCGCCCGGGCAATGTAGCGGCTCGGAAAAAGCGCGTGTTCCGCGGTCAGGTAGCCGATCAGGTACGCAAGCCCGAGAAAAGCGGCGACAAGAATATATCGGCGTGCAATGAGGGGCCTGATTTTGAGTTTCATTTTTGGCGGCTCAAGAGTGGCGGCGGGCACGACGATGGCGAAACGAATTTAACAGTGTCACAGGTAACCGAACGGCGATTCTGTGACAGCTCTCACAGACCGGGGCCGTGCGACAAAGTTTCGCGCGGTTTTGCGGATCTTCCATCGCTCAAAGAATTAAAGGTTCGAAACTCCGACCGCGCGCTATTGAAACGCACTCCCTGCCGCGTGTGCAACCGCCCGGGTCTCGTTTCCCCCATGATGCCGCCGGCTGGGCGGGCCGCTTAGGTATTTGCTCGTATTATCGGTTTGCCGTCCGGCCGGTACTCTAGGCGGATTGCGTGCCGATAGGCCGAATTGTATAGTCTCGGCTGATCTCTGGGCGCAAGCGTCAGGGGTCGTGTCTCCGGACAACCACAATAACCGGGGGAACAAAATGAAACGCCACTTAACGTCAGCTTTCGCCCTGGCACTAGCCATGGGGCTGCTGTTACTCAGCGCTGCCGCCGCCGCAGACTATGTCGGCTACTCCGTCGGCAAGAAAGAACGATCGCCGCTGCCCGACAGGCTCGATGACGTCGATACCAAGTACCTCGTCAACATCGAGTGGGGCGATTACGCGGGCAAAAAATCCAGGCTCGGCGTGCTCGAAGTCGACAACACGAGTTCGACAAGCTCGTTTCGCGTGAGCAGCGCGGGCGGGAATATCGACTATTCGTCCTCGAGTAACGGCGTGCCCGTCAACGGGATCGAAGCGATCGTGATCGACTCGTTGGCGCGGACGAATCGCTTCCGGCTCGTCGAGCGCACGGTGCTGTCCGATGTGCTCGGCGAACAGGATCTCGCAAAGTCGGGTCGCGTCGCACAGCCATCGGGGGCGGCGACGGGCAACGTGCTCGGCGCCCAGTATCTCGTGCAGGTCGTCGTGACCGACTACGAGTCAAAAACTTCGGGGTCCGACAAGGGTATCGGCGGTTTGCTGCGCAACAAGGTGCCGATCCTCGGTGGCGTAAAGATGGGCAAGGGAACCGGCCGCGTCGGTCTCAATTTTCGCCTGATCGACGCCGAGACCAGTGAAATCGTGTTCACGAAACAGATCGAGTCCGTGATCAACGAATCGAATCTGTCGCTCGGTGGCATCGGTTTCGGCGGCGACATCGCGCTCGGCGGCTTCTTTTCCAGTTACTCGCGCACCCCGATCGGCCAGGCCGTGATTGCGGGCATCAACCAGGGCGTATTCGACCTGATCAAGCAGATCGGATCGAAGAGCGCCGAGGGCAGCATCGTCAAGGCGGATAGCAACGAGATTTACACGAACCTCGGCGACGAAGCCGTCGCGGTCGGCGAAATCCTCGAAGTCCGCGAAAAGGGCGAGGAGCTGATCGATCCCGAAACCGGGATATCGCTCGGCGGCGCCGAAACGGTGCTCGGAACCGTCGAGGTTACACAGGTGCAGGAGAAGTATTCGATTGCCCGGCCCGTGTCGCTCCGCAAGACTCCGCAGCGAGGCGCGAAACTGGTATCGATGCAGCCGCCCCCGGCGCTGGAGTTCGCGGATTCGTTCAGTAACCCGAAGTAACGCGCAATCAGGAACGATCGACGAGTCTTTCGCGGAACGTCGCGCGCGGCGGCCGGCTGACGACCGTCGCCCGGCCCAGGCCGAGTTCGCGGGCCAGCAGGCGAATACCCGCATCGGCACCGGCTTCGCCGCGAAAACCTTCTCCGAGCGTGAGTCTGTTCGC
>JBFISV010000267.1:0-4091 GCA_041608415.1 Woeseiaceae bacterium | reverse complement strand
GTTTGCGCTTTCGGAAGGTACGGACGTAAGGGTGATCGCCTATCGGCCGGACTACATCGGGCCGACTTCCGAGGAGGCGAATATCGGGCAGGTCCTGCTTTACTGGTTCTTCGCGCCCGTCGGCGCGGCCGTGCGAGCCGAACAAATCGGGCAGGCGATGTTCGAGGTAAGCGCACGGGGCGAGGAATTTGCCAATGGCGACAAGCTTGGTACGCGCAGTATCGTTCGATACAGCGATGCCTACGAAGCGCGCCGGGCGTCGGACGAACAAAAGCGATGATCGGCCATCGCGGCCGTCGGATGCGCTCGGTCGTAAGTACTGACTAAAAACCGGCGACACCACTCGGGTAAGCGGCCCCGTCGCCCTCCGTGTGCCCGTGTTTCTCGACGTGGCGAATCGCGTCTTCCATGATCTCGAGCCCTTCACGAAGCACGGCCTCGTCCATGTTGAGGGCAGGGTACAGGCGGATCGTGTCTTCGCGGTCGGAGATCGCCCACACGCCGTTCTCGAGCATCCTTCCGCGCACGGCGCGCGCCGTCCACCAGTCTTTCTCGTCCGGCCCGGCCGACTCCGGCTTGCCGAAACTCACGCCGAGCAGCAGGCCGTTGCCGCGCGCCTGGCGCACGATGCCGTACTTCTCCCAGTCGCGCATGGTCCCGGCAGCAATGGTTCCGAGCCGATGCGCATGCGCCACGACCCCGTCGCGTTCGAAAATTTCGAGCGTCCTGATCGCCGCGGCACATCCCGCCGGCGTTCCGGCGAAGGTCGAGCCGGACGAGAAGTCCGGGTTGTCGCCCATGATTTCGTCGCGCGCGGAGATGCCGCACAGGGGCGCAATGCCGCCCGACAGGTTCTTGCCGTACACGAGGATGTCGGGTACGACGTCGTAGTGATCGATGCCCCACATCCGGCCCGTGCGACCGAGGCCCGTCAGCACCTCGTCGGAGATCATGAGCCAGTCGTTCCTGTCGCAGATGGCGCGAATGCCTTGCAAAAAGCGCGTAGACGGGATCCAGTTGCCGCCTTCCGCGAGGCCGGGCTCGACGAGGATGGCCGCGATGTTGTCGCGTGCCGCGATGAACGACGGAATGTGGTTATCGAGGTACCAGAGGCAGTACTCCGTGTACTGTTCCTCGCTCATCGCGGCCGGGATGCGCTCGCTGTACGGGTACGGCGCCTTGATCACGCCGCCGCCCCAGCCCTCGAGATACGTGCCGTACGCGGCGTCGAGCCCGCTCAAGACCTTCGTTGCGAGCCCCATGCCGTGGTAGGACGATGCGAACGTGATGACGTAGCGCCGCTTGGTGTGCGTCAGTGCCAGGTGAACGGCGGCTTCCGCCGCTTCGGTGCCCGAGACTTCGTAACTCGTCCGCGGCAGTGCGGCCGCCGGCATGATGTCGGCGAGCCTCTCGGCCAGGTCGTAGCGCAGGGGATGGTCATAATGAAAGCCGTAACGCCGGTTTGCGGCTTCGACGGCCTCGAGTATCTCGGGATGGCAGTTGCCGAGCGGGTTCGAGGCCCAGCCGTTCTGGAAATCGATGTAGCGCCTGCCGTCCAGGTCCCAGACGAAATCACCCTCCGCCCTGTCGCAAACGATCTGCCGCACCGGACGAAAGCCGCGCCGCCCGGCGCGCCGCATTTCGGCTTCGAAGCGCAGCCCGTTCTTGAACAGCGGAATGCCGCGCTCGAGTGCCGCGCGCGTTTTGGGACCCGGAAAACTGTCAGCCACGATGTGCACCCTCGAAATTGCCGCCACCGTAGTTTGGCACAGCCTTCATGAAGGAACGAAGCCGCGCCGGCATCGATCCGTGCCTTGTCTTCGCCTGCGGCCGGCGGTTTAATGGTGCGAACGCCGGTGGACCCGCCGTCATGTCGCGCATTTTCATCATCTCGATTCTTGCTCTCAGCGTCGCTTGCGCGCCGGACGCCGATCAGTCATTGCCAGCGGTGACGGAAAGTTATGCAGAATCGCCCGACGGCGTAAGCCTTTACTATCGCGTGGCCGGGACCGGATCGGACACCGTCATCGCACCATTCGCGCTGTACCACGAGGATGCACTGGACGCGATCGCCGTCGGTCGCCGCATCGTGACCTACGACCCCCGCGGACGAGGCCGGTCGGATGCCGCGCCCCTCGACAGGATCTCGCTCGACTACTTGCTGGACGACTTCGAAACGATCCGCAGAGCCGTCGGCGCGGAAAAAGTGGCCATCATCGGTTGGTCGGGCGCCGGCATGGAGATGTTCGTGTACGCTTTGCGCCATCCCGACAATGTGACACGGCTCGTTCAGCTTGCGCCCGTGGCCGCGCGCATCGAACCCTATGGCGGCATGATGATGGAGGATCGTGCTCGCCGGACCGACGCGGATGCCATGGCCGAACTGCAGAAGCGCTACGACGGCGGTGAATTCGAGGACGATCCGGCCGCGTACTGCCGCGAGTTCGACAGGATCACGACGCCGGCGTCGTTCGCGGACCCCGGTGCTATGCCGCCGACACCGGATGTGTGCGGGTACGAAAACGAATATCCGGGGAATACGCGGACCTACTTCGGCAAGCTGTTCGAGTCCATCGCCGGTTACGACTGGCGCGAGGCGTTGCCGAAGGTCTCGATCCCGCGGCTCGTGATCCACGGCGAAAAGGACAACATCCCGTACGAAGGCAACGTCGAGTGGGTGCGCGGACAGCGTAACGCGCGCTTGCTGCTTATCGAGGACGCGGGGCACTGGCCGCATTACGAGCAGCCCGATGTGACACTCAGAGCGATCGATCAGTTTCTCGACGGCAACTGGCCACGAGCTGCGGTTGCGATTCCCTGAGCGCGAGTTCGTTTGCCAATCCCGGCGCGGATTGCCGATCCGGATACTCGTCCGGTCGATTTCGAATCAGCGGCGAAACAGCCAGAACAGCAGCGACAGGACAATGCCGACCAG
This sequence comes from Woeseiaceae bacterium, assembly GCA_041608415.1. GTDB lineage: Bacteria > Pseudomonadota > Gammaproteobacteria > Steroidobacterales > Woeseiaceae > UBA1847. Next base: position 1,156 of record JBFISV010000267.1, on the reverse strand, counting down.
CAGCATCGTCGCGATCGGGAAATAGACCTTGAGATTATCGCGCTCGATGACGATGTCGCCCGGCAGCCGTCCGAGTGGCAGGCGACTGAGCCATGGCCAGAGTACGCCGGCCGCGATCACGATGAGCCCAATGACGATCAACGACTTCTGCATGTCGGATGGAACTCCCGGCGTCGATTACGGTTTCACTCGTCGAGGTGAATATTGACGCGCCGGTTTTGCCGGCCTTTTTTCTCCACCTTGCCGATCCGGACCGTGCCGACTTCGGCCGTCGTGCGCACGTGCGTACCGCCGCAGGGCTGCAGATCGACGCCGTCGATATCGAGCAGCCGCACGCGGCCTTTGCCGCGCGGCGGTTGCACCGACATCGTGCGCACGAGGTCCGGACTGGCGTCGAGTTCCTCCTCGCTGATCCAGCGATGGCTGACGTCACGATTCGCGGCCACGAGCTCGTTGACGGCTTCGGCAAGCCACTCCTTGTCGATCGTGTCTTCCATGTTGAAATCGAGCCGGCTCTTGTCCGCGGAGATATTCCCGCCCGTGACGGGATACTTGAGGACCGCGCCGAGCAGGTGCAATGCCGTGTGCATGCGCATGTGGCGGAATCGCCGGTCCCAATCGATCGCGAGTTCGACACGAGATCCCGGTGCAGGCCGGGGCCCCGCCGCCGCGACGTGCGCAATCTCTCCTTCCTCGCCGTAGACCGTGTCGAGGACGTCCAGCTCGCCGCCGACCCACTCGAGCCGGCCCGTGTCCCCGGGTTGGCCGCCGCCGAGCGGGTAGAAGACCGTGCGGTCCACGTAAACCCGGTCGCCCTCGACGCGCGTGACGACGGCATCGCAGGACGCGCGGTAGGAGTCCCGTCTGAACAGTTCCTCGGTAGCCATGGACACGATTCTCGCGCCCGGCGTGTCCGCCTGTAAAGCGGTGCGGCCCGTCCTCGGCCCCGCTAGGGCCGATCGTAGCCCCCGGGCACACCGTCGGGCGAGAGCACGAGCTGCCAGAGTTGCAGATCGCGCGCCCGGAATGCGCCCGCGCAGGACAGCAGGTAGTACTTCCACATACGGTAGAAGGTCTCGTCATAGCGATCGTCGAGTTCGCTCCAGGCCGCGTCGAAATTTTCAAACCATGCCATGAGCGTGCGGTCGTAATGGCT
>JBFISV010000266.1:0-4110 GCA_041608415.1 Woeseiaceae bacterium | reverse complement strand
GCGGTAGCCATCGCTACCGCTTGCGCGAACGGCAAGCGATGCGCCGCCACGGGGCGCCAGGTCCGCGATAGGCGCCAATCAAGGGAAACACCGTCACTGCGCGCAGGCGTGAGAGCTCTCTGCGGGCCCGGATGCATACACCGGATGGGCGCCGCCCTCGTGCAGTATCCGGGCTAGGGTTCCTCGAGGCAGGCGCCGGCGTAGGCCTTGACCACGCCGGCATTCTCGAGCTGGCACTCGTTGTCGTAGGTACTGCCGTCCATCGCGCAGACCGGCGCATACTCGCGGGGGCAGTTACGGCCCTGGTCCTCGCAGACGCCGGCATAGTCGATGCGCACGCCCCTGCGTTCCGCCTGGCAGGCGTTGCCGTAGGTCTTGCCGTCGGATCCGCATACGGGCACGAACAGGGAAGGGCACGGCCGTACGTTGCAAATACCCGGCTTGAATGCCTTTACGCCCGCGCCGTCAGCGTAGCACGCGTTGTCGTAGGTCTTGCCGTCGTCGCCGCAGACCGGCGCAAACACCTTCGGACAGTTCTCGGGATCGCAAATGGTCGCGCGCTGCACCGGCACGCGTGCCGCATCGGCTTCGCAGCGATTCAGGTAGGTCCGGCCGTTCATGCCGCAGACGGGCTCGCGAATACTCGGACAGCCGCTCGCGGTGCAGGCGCCGAGGCCCGCGAGCTTAACGCCCGACTTCGTCGAGAAACACTCGTTGATATAGGTGTTGCCGTCAACGCCGCAGACGGGGTCGAAGGTTTCCGGACAGGCCTCGCCATCGGCCTCGGCATCGGCCAGGCAGATGCCCGCGTGCGCAATCTCGACGCCGGCCGCGCCCGCGACGCAGTCGTTGCTGTAGGTCTGGCCGTCCACGCCGCAAACAGGATCGTATTGCATGGTGCAGGCAACGTCTTCGGCCGCGGAGACCCGAATCACGTTGCTTTCCGCAGCGGACTGCATGCTGTCGGCCGCGGCAGCCGCAGCGAGAAACCCACCGGCCAGTAACAGTACGACGGAGACCGATTCGAGGCCTGATATCCTTGCGATGCGATTAATGCGATAGCTCCCGCCGCGTCATTGAACTGAAGTTAGAGTGTTCCGGGCGGGACTGGTTCACGATCAATTCGCTGATCGGCACCAGTTCGAAGCCCTGCTCGGCGAGTTCCGGCAGCGCGGTCTCGAGGAAAGCGAGCGTCGCTTCGTGGGGATGGCCGATGGCGACCGCGGCACCGCGCAGCCTGGCGAGCGACTTCAGGCGCTCGAATTGTTGCCGAATCGTCCCCGTTGCCGGTTCGTTGTCGAGGAATACGTCACGCTTGATCGCGCGCACGCCGGTTTCCGCGGCGATCTGCAGGGCGACGCTTTCTTTCGTCGTATAGCTGTCGATGAAGAACAGCGATTCGCGCTCTAAAATCTCTTGCATCAACCATCGCATGTGGCCCGGATGGCGCGTCAGCAGGCTGCCGCGATGATTGTTGACGCCGATGGCGAACGGCACCGCCGCGAAGGCAGTCTCGAAGGCGCGCCCGAAGTGCTCGCGACTCATGTCGAGCGTCATGGTGGCCGGCTCGGCATGGGTGTCGCTGCCGACGGCCTGCATCGGCAGATGCAGCAGCACGTCCTTGCCCTCGGCGTTTGCGGACGCGGCGAGCGTCCGGCCGCGCGGCGTGCCCGGAAGCACCGCATAACTGACGGGGCCCGGCAGCGCGATGGCGCGCCGGCCCAGCGCGAGCTGGTAGCCCAGGTCGTCGATGATGATCGCGATCCGCGGCGCGTCGTGCTCCGCCGCGAGCGCCGCGGGCGCTGCGAGGAGCGCAACGAATATCGCAAGCGCTCGGATCATTGGGCGTGGCTGTGCATGACCCCGCGTTGCTGCAGTCGATTGAGTGCGGCGACGAGCTGCGCGTCGGCTTCCGGGTTGATGAAGCCCGTGAGACTCAGGTTCGGAAAGCCGGGCGTGTCGTCGACGTGGATATCGGGCGTGATGCCGGTTTCGTGAATCGAGTCGCCCGACGGCGTGTAATAGCGCGACGTCGTGAGCTTGATGGCGCGGCCCCTCGACAGCGGCATCACGGTCTGCACGAGGCCTTTGCCGAAGGTTTCCGTGCCGATCACGATCGCGCGACCGTGATCCTGCAAGGCGCCGGCAACAATCTCCGACGCCGATGCCGAACCGCGATTGACGAGCAGGACCATTGCCGCGCCGTCGAGCACGTCGCCGCGATGCGCCGAGCGCGTGAAGCGCGCGTCATTCGAACGGCCGTCGGCGCTGACGATGAGGCCGGCGTCGAGAAACAGGTCGCTCACGTCGACCGCGGAATCGAGCACGCCGCCGGGGTTGTTGCGAAGATCGAGGACGAGTCCCTCGAGCATGCCCTCGCTCGAATCCTGCATGCTGTCGATGGCGCGGCTGAGTTCGCGCGCCGTCGTGTCGCTGAACTGGTTCAGGCGCGCGTAGCCGTAGCCCGGGCTCAGCAATTCATGATGCACGCTCGCGACACGCACGACCTCGCGGCGCATTTCGTGCACGATCGCCTCGCCTTCGCGCAACACGGTGATGCTGATCTTCGAGCCCGGCCGTCCGCGCATGCGTTTGATGGCTAGCTGCAGGCGTCCCGGTTCGATCGCGAGCCCGTCCACCGCGATGATCGAGTCGCCGCTCTGAATCCCCGAGCGCGCCGCGGGAGACCCGGCGATCGGTGAGATGACCCGGATTTCGCCATTGACTTCGCCGACCTCGATGCCGATGCCGGTGTAGCTGCCCGTCGTGCTGATGCGGATGTCGCGGTACTCGTCCGCGTCCAGGTACTGGGAATGCGCGTCGAGATCGGACACCATGCCGCGGATGGCGCTCTCGAGCAGCACGGCGTCGTCGAGCGGTTCGACATAATCCTGCTTGACGCGTTCGAGGACCTCGGCAAACAGGCGCGCATGCTCCCAGGCGAGCTGCTCCTTCTTTGGCGACGCGTCTTGACTCAACAGCTCACCGCCGAGTGACAGGCTGAAGCCCATCACGACGCCGATGACCACAACCAGAATTGCTCTGGTTTTCAATGACATGCTGCTCTCCGAGACGCCGTGCAAACCGCCATCGGCGTGCATTGACAATATCACAGCGCCCGGTCAGCGCCTACCGCTGCCCGTCACGGTTTCTTAGTCGCCCGGCGCCGCACTTTCGCCTTCGATCCTGTTTTCAACGCGACGTGACACGGACCACGCAGCGCTGCGCGAGCGCGCATCGAGCCCGTCTAGCTGCCCGGCGTTCGCGTGACCCACTGTCGCGGATTCAACGGCCGCGTGTTCTGGCGTATCTCGAAGTAGAGCCCGGCCTGTTGCTGGCCACCGCTGTCACCGACTGTGGCGATGACGTCGCCAGGCGCAACCCAGTCGCCGGTGTTTTTTACGAGCGTCTCGTTGTAGCCGTAAAGGCTCATGTAGCCGTCGCCGTGATCCACGATAACGAGCAGGCCGAGGCCCGCGAGCCAGTCCGCGAACGCGACCCGACCGTGATAGACGGCGCGGACCTCCCTGCCCCGCGGCGCCGCCAGCACGACGCCGTTCCACGTCAGTTGTCCGCTGGCGCGCGGCTGGCCGAAATCGTGCAACAGCGAGCCGGCCACGGGCCAGGTCAGGCGCCCCTTGTGGGCGGCGAACGGGTCTTCGGACGTGATCGGGTAATCCGACAGGATGCTCGCCAATTCCGCGATCAGCCGCTGGAGATCCCGTTCCTGGGCGCCGAGGCGTTCGATCTCGCGGCCCTCGCTCTCGATCCGTTCCGTCAGTGCCGCGAGCAGCTTGCGACGCCGTTCCTGCGCGGCATCGAGTTCCGCAAGCTCGGCGTTACGCTCGCCCGCGATCCTCTCGAGCTCCGCCTCCTCGAGGGCGGCCTGCCGGCGAAACTCTGCGAGCTCACGAATCTTCGCCGCTACCGTCTCGATGTTGTCGCGCCTGTAGCCGTTCAGGTACGTGTAGTAGCGCATCACACGCCCCAGGGTCGCCGGGTCCTGCTGGATCAACAGCAGCTTGAGGCGTTCCTGCCTGCCGCTCATGTAGGCCGCTCGCAGCTGGTCGCCGAGCGCGGCCGCCTCCCGTTCGAGCGCGGTTTCGTGTT